>NZ_JADPJJ010000164.1:0-34272 GCF_023073375.1 Bradyrhizobium sp. 197
TGGTCGGCATCACGGCGCGCCCAAGCATGGAGACGCGCTGCTGGCCGGTCTGATCCGGTGCAAGCGCTGCGGCCGCAAGCTCACACTCCGGTACTCAGGCATGAAGCACCATATCCCGCGCTACAGCTGCAGCCGCGCTTGGATGGATAATGGCGGCCCTCACTGCATCGCCTTCGGAGGATTGCGCGTCGATGATGCAATCGAGGAAGCACTGCTTGGCGTTGTCGGCCCAGGCGCTATCGGCGCTGCAACCGCTGCCGCCAAGGGAGCCAGGGAACGCCGCGATCAGGTGCGCGATGCTCTCAGTCGCGACCTCGAGGCGGCGCGCTATGCCGCCGACAGGGCTTTCCGGCAATACGATGCCGCTGACCCCGCGAACCGGCTGGTGGCGAGTGAGCTGGAAGCGCGCTGGAACAGGGCGCTCGCTCACGTGGCGGAGATCGAGGGCAAGATCGCCATGCATGATGCAGTGACGTCCGCGCCCATTGTTGATCCAGCTTCGCTCAGCGTTCTTGCCTCGAACCTCAAAACGGTCTGGGATGCGCCGACGACGGATGCTCGCCTCAAGAAACGCATTGTGCGCACCCTCATCCATGAGGTCGTGGCCGATATCGACGACGCGGCTTCCGAGATCGTTCTCATCGTCCACTGGGTGGGTGGTGCCCACAGCGAGTTGCGCTTGCCCAAGCGCCGGCGCGGACAGCGCAACAGCACCTCTGCCGATATTATCCAAGTCGTGCGTCAACTGGTGCTGATCGCCAGCGACGATCTGATTGCCGGCCTCCTCAACCGAAACGGCCTCAAGACGGGCAACGGCAATCGCTGGACCCGCGAGCGCGTCACATCAATGCGTTCGAGCTACCACCTCCCGGTGTTCAAGCCCGCCGATGACGGGATCGAACCCTGGCTCAACCTTAGCAACGCAGCAAAGCTCCTGAAGATCGCGCCCAAGACACTCCGGCTGGCCGCTGAAGCCGGCGAAATCGAAGCCTTCCATCCGCTATCGGACGGCCCGTGGATCTTCGCCCGCGCCTCGCTGATAACAACTGCCGCTCAATCTATCGCCGAACGAGCGCGACAGAACCCAAGATACCCCACGGGATCGCATCCCAATCAGCAAAGTCTCTTCTCTTCAACAACATAGACAGATGGGTGTTCTGATGCGCGGTTGTAGAACCGCTCGTTGTAGTCGAACACGTCGGCCTTGGCCTCGTTCCTGGTGCGATAGCGATGCAGTCCGCATTCGACGCCATCTGCCAAAAGGTCTCTCCAGACACGCCGTGCCCCGTAGGTCCGGTCGCTGGCAAGGAAGCTTGCCTTCACCTTTAGGCCGACCGCTTCGTCGCTGCGGGATCTGGCACTGGGCGATCGGTCCAGCCAGGCATGGAAGCCCGACCGCGATACGCCCATTGCTTCGCATAGCCATGCCACCGGCCAGACGTTCCGGTGCTTCGCGATGAAGCCGAACTTCATGTCGCTTCCTTCGCGAAGTAGGCAGCGGCCTTCCTAAGAAACAGCCGATTCGGCGTCTCCCGGAATGACCTGCAAGACGAAGCCCAGCGATTTGGCCCGGCGTTGAAGGTTGGCGAGGACACGGCTCCGATATTGCTGCTCATAGTGGTCCGCGCCCGGGTCCTTGTAGCTCATACCGTATCGGACGGTGTTGTAGAATAAGACCGCGATCTTGCGGGCGGTCGCCGTCACCGCCTTCGCCTTCCCCGCACGTGAGGACAACCGACGATAGAATGCCCCAAGCGCCGTATCGCTTCGCCCAACCGTAGTGGCGGCCAGCCGCAACAGCGCGGCCGCTCGACTGGACGATCTGCGTGTGCGTGAAGACAGCACCTTGCCGCCGGAGATTTTGTTGCCTGGTGCGAGGCAGAGCCAGGAAGTAAAGTGCTTGGCGCTCGGCCATGCCTTCAGGTCCGTGCCGCACTCGCCGATAAGCTTTAGTGCGAGTGACGGACCCAACCCATGGATCTCAGTCAAGTCGACGCCGAGGACGCCGTACAGCGCGGTTCTGACATCAAAGGGGGGCGTGTTGACCTGTTTGGTCTTGATGCGTGGCTTGGATAGCTTTCCGACCGGCTTTGCCCCTTTGCGGCTCAATGCAGCGATCAGGACTTCGAGCTTGCGGTCGCAATCCAGCATCTTTGCCTGGTAGACGTCGTAGAGTTCCAGCGATTGGGCCAAGGCGAAGACATGTTCATCCCGATCGTTGCCCACCAATGCCGCGCGGATTGTCTCGGCTGAAGAATGGCACCGCACATCCCGGTAGGTTGCCAACACGTCGGGATTGCGCTCGCCTCCAACGATGGCTCGGATAATCCGCATGCCCGTCGCGCCGGTGATATCCGAGACGACATGATGGAGCTGTAGGTTCATCTCCATCAGGGCCTTCTGCATATGCTGGATGTGGGCTGCGGCATATTCCACAAGCCGCTCTCGCTGGCGCAGATAGGCACGCAGGGTTGCAATCTCGGCATCAGGCCGGAAGCTGCCGCGCAACAGGCCATAGGAATGAAGCTGGCGTAACCATGCGGCATCGCTGACGTCTGTTTTGCGCCCGGGCACATTCTTGGCGTACCGAGCATTGACAAGAATCACATCAAACCCGCGCTGCTCCAGGATCTCATAGACCGGGATCCAATAGACCCCGGTGGACTCCATCGCAACACTGGTCACGCCGCATGCCTTGAACCAGTCCGCCAGATCATGCAGGTCTGATGTGAACGTGCCGAACATGCGCACCGGGATGTCAGCGCAGGCCGGGTTCACGGCAGCCATGTGCATCTTCGACCCAATGTCGATTGCTGCGGCCCCGAAGTTGACCGGCTTCAACTCCGGGCGGTTATCGGTCGTCGTCTTGGGCATAGCGTCCTCCGTTCAAAGCAGGAGGGTCTGGGTTATGCCAATCGTCATCTTCCTAATCGGGATCGTCGCCGGAGCGGCGTCACCACTCTCAAGTCCGCATGCACCCATGGACCACGTTTTTTAACGGGGATTGTGCCTCCAATAAGCTGACGGCCGCTACCCTCCCGGCCGCAGAGGATAGCACAAGGCTGTTTCTACCCCGCGCAGGCGTGCAACGGCCCTGGACAGTTTTTTAGGATGTCCCGCTCTGCCTTCAGCTTGTTGACCTCGCGCCGCAACCGCTCGATCTCTTGCTGCTCAGGCTTCATCTGCCCCTGGCCGGGGAAGGCCTGCACCGGGGCGGAGCCGAACTCCTTCACCCATTTGCGCAGCACGTTCTCATGGACGCCCAGGTCGCGGCCTGCCTGCGCCACCGAGACCCCGCGTTCCCTGACAAGCTTGACCGCCTCGACCTTGAACTCTCGACTGAACTTCCGTCTCTGCATCACCTACCTCCGGCTTCATGAAACACCCAATCTCGGTGTCCATCAAACCGGCAGCAGCTCACCCCGATGTAAGCTTATCCAAAGTTGCTCGTCTCAACTTCTTCGGCTGACCGATTTCGGTCATTGGTTCGAGGGAGAGTCAGTCATGAACTGCATCCCAGAGTGGCGACTTGTTGGCGATTGGTTCGACATCTGTAGCTGCAACATCCCTTGTCCTTGCGAGTTTGCTCAGCCTCCGACCAACAATGCTTGCCACGGATGCTCGTTTGGCACGTCCGGGAAGGTCATTTCGGCGACGTTCCGCTAGATGGATTTAACCTGCTGGTGCTCGGCGGGTTCGAAGGCAACCTGTGGGCAGGTGCCGAGGCGACGCTGGGGCTCTTCATCGATGAGAGAGCTGATGAACGGCAGCGGCAAGCACTGCAGACTATCTCGTTCCAGCGACGCGCGCGGCGAGGGATTCGGTTTCAAGTGGACTGCGAAGGACTGGTCGAGCAAGCACATTCCGTTCGATTGGACCGGCCCCGGTCCCGCCTAGCCGGACGAGACGGCGAGGCCGAGGTTCATCACGCAGAGCGTTCAATCTGCTTACGTGCGATTGAATTCCACGTTGGGTGCTGCGCCTCTGGGCATCCTCATCTCGCTGATCGTTCTGACCGGCATTACCTGGGGCCTGACGCTGTACCAAGCCAGCAGCATGAGCCTTCCAATGGACAGCGTGTTGACGGGAACCGTCTCAGCCGGAGGCATGGAAGGGATGCAAGGCATGGAAGGCATGGCCATGACCGGTATGTCCGCCGGCCTTTGCATCAGGCTCGTCACCCGCTCCGAAAGCGCCACAACGGCCCTGCTCGGCCGACTACGCCGTCGCGAGACCTCAACCGCGTCGGCAAGCTCAACGATCCGACGGTGAACCGCTCCGCGATCCGGGCAGAGGCGGCCAGCCTGTTCACCGCGCTTTCCGTGCTCTCGGGAGCCCCGATCGAAATCATCGAGCAGGTCATGACGGACGCCGATTGCGAGGGCCTCATCATGGCGTGTCGCGCAGCCCGCCTGAATTGGCAGACGACGCTTGCGATCCTCAGCAACCGCGGCGGCTCGCGGCTCTCCTTCGAGCAGCGCGAGCGGGCCTCGCAAGATGTTTGAAACGCTCTTTCTCTCGACCAGCCAATGGACGGTTCGCTGGAAGAAATCGCAGCCAGGGCCCATGCCGTCTTTCGCGGCGCAACATCCGGGGGATCGATGAGATTCGACAATCGCAAGGCGATTCGTGTGCGGATGGATCACAGGCAGCACATCAACTTGATAGGCTCGGACGGCACCTGGCGACGCAGTTGCGTCCTGCTCGACGTCTCGGGAGGTTTTGATGCGCAAGTCATTTAACGGCGAGCGGCGCGTCGTCATTGTCGATGCGAGCTCAATGGCGCACCGCTTTCCCTCTCGGGATTGCCGGGATGCATCTTGGACCGTCAACCCTGCCAGTCACAGCAACCTTCGCCGGCAAAACCGAACGCTCGGCTTATCTCAGGGAAAAGGTTCGCCAGCGGGTTCCTTTAGAAGACGCGAGGGCAGATTGATAGACCGTTGAGCGGCGGGCTGTTTGGATATTTCAGCGTGGTTCAGTCGTCGAATGCGGCCGCGCAGCGACAATATCTGCCACAGGCGTCATGGAGCATCGTCAATCTTGCGCGCGGTGAGGCTTAGGAAGAGCATGGATCCGTAAAAGGTGCCGGTGGCAACGCGCCGCTGCGCCTCCCGGTCGAAGCCATCCACTAGTGCTTGCCCAATCTCGCCAGCCCGGCCAGCCGCGCTGGTTCCACGCGAGAGCAAAGTGAGCAGGTAGTCGGGGTGCGTCGTCTGCACGTAACCGTAAGGATCCAGCGATTCCACGCAGAAACCGGCTGCGGCGGCGAGAACAGGGAGCCGCCGCATAATGTAGGGTGCGTGTACCATATTGCGCAGCACCGCGCCCACTGCCGATTGCAACGGATCGCCATCGAACAGCGCGACGCCAAGCGTCGCGAAATCGCCGTCAAAAACGACGAGCTGACCTCCCGGCTTAAGTACCCGCCAGGCTTCGGCTAATGCACCCTTCGGGTCGAGTAAATGGGAATAGACGGTATGTGCGAAGACAATATCGAAACTGGCGTCCGGCTGCCCGGTGGACGCAGCATCGCCGCGCTCGAACGACGCCCGTGGCTCGCCGTTGAATGTTTCGATCGCCATCCTGATGAATAGCGAGGATGGATCGATTCCCAAAAGTCGTGTTGGGCACAGGTGTTGCATGATGAGCTTCGTGACAGCACCGTTGCCGCAGCCGACCTCGAGCACATGGGCGTCCGGCACACAGATTTTCCTCATATAGCGCGCGCATATCGATTGCATGGCCGGCTCGGCCGCGCGGATGCTCATCGATCTGGCGATGACATCCAGCACCTCGGGCGGCTGTTCTTCAATGCGCGTGAGTAGATCGGTCAAGCGGCGCTCCCTTGGCCCTCACCAGGTTTCGGCAAGCCCCAAATGGCCCATGATTTCACGCCGAAGCTCTGCCAGATGTGAATCGCCGCGATGACGAGGATAAGGCCGCGCATTCACGACCTCGGCCCTGATGCGTGCGGGGCGGTCACTCAGCACGATAACCCGAGTAGCAAGGAAGATGGCCTCTTCCACGTCGTGGGTGACCAGAAGCGCGGTGAAGCCCGCCCGCTGCCAGAGTGACACGAGCTCTTGCTGCATGGCGATGCGCGTCAGAGAATCGAGTTGGCCCAGCGGCTCATCGAGAATGAGAAGCTTTGGGTCGTTAACCAGTGCCCGCGCCAGAGCCGCGCGCTGCGCCATCCCGCCGGAAAGCTGGCGTGGATAAGCCGTGGGGAAACCAGCAAGGCCGACCAGTCGCAACGCGTCATCGACCCGTTCGCGATGGCTTCGAAGCAGCCCGCGCGCTTCCAGCCCAAGAGCAACGTTGCTCCAAACGGTGCGCCATGGATAGAGCGTTGGGTCCTGAAAAACGATGATGCGTGACGCATCGGGCCGGTCAATCGCCTGGCCATCCATGGATATTTTGCCAATCGCGGGAAAGTCGAGCCCTGCAACCAATCGCAACAAAGTCGACTTACCGCAACCACTCGGACCCAAGATTGCGACGAACTCTCCGCGCTCGAGCCGCAAGCTGATACGCTCCAGCACCGGCAGCGGACGTCCCTCTAGCTCGAACCAATGGCTCACCCCGTGAATCGAAAGGGCGGCTCCCCGCTCCGATGGGATGTCGACCTGAAGCGCAGGTTCTGATTCTGCCGTGTGGGCTACCATCGCACCAACCCCTTCTGCCATGCCAGAAGCCGATCACGCAGGCGGAATAGCAGGGTGATCAAACCGGAGAAGATGAACGCCATGATCAGCAGGGCGGCATACATGTTGGCATAAGCAGCCCACCCCTGCGCCCATTGAAGGTACCAACCAAGGCCGGCCTTGACGCCGAGCATCTCGGCAATAACGAGGACGGCAAACGAGTTGCCGAGGCCCATGAACAGTCCGACGAATACGTGCGGCATTGCCGCTGGAATGGTCACCTTGAGAATGAGGAAACTTTGGCTAGCGCCGAGCGTGCGCGCGATATCGTAGTAGGCCTTGCTCACGCCTGCGACGCCCGACCAGGTTAGGACGGTAACCGGAAATCCGGTCGCCAGCGCAATCAGAAACGTGCTCGCGCTGTGACTTGACGGGAAGACAAAGAACGCAAGCGGCAGCCAGGCCGTCGCGGGCAGCGGGCCGACGAGCCGCAAGACCGGGTGGATCCAATAGCCGATGGCGCTCGACCAGCCAATGGCGACGCCCGTGACGAAACCGAGCACCGCGCCAAGAAAATAGCCCCCTGCCAGCAGGCGTAACGAGGCGAGAACACCTTCCGCGAGGCGGACGCGATCATCAACCATGACTTCCAAGAGAGCTTGAGGTGGTGGGAAGAATGGCATGGGAAGGAGGCCTAGCTTCGCCGTAACCGTCTCCCAAGCACCGAGAAGCAATGCGAGCGCAAGCATCCACGGTGCAAGGCGCTGCATGCGCGGCAAGCAGGCGAACCAAAGGTCGGCAATAGTTGCGAATGCGAGCACAGCGCCGAGCGCACCAAAGGCAGCGGCAAGGTCGCCTGTGTAGTCCCAATCCGTTCCGGGCTGGTCGGACCAGACGGCTGTGAGCATGGCGGCTCCGAGCCATGCCGCCGCTGCCATTCCAGGAATCCATGCCCGCCGCATCGGGCTCTTGCGCCGGGCGACAGCCATCATTGACGGGCGGGTCCCTTGATCCATGGTAGAATTGATCGCCACGGCTATTGCCCACTCAGCTGAGGACGTCGACGTAGACCCGTTCTGCGAACTTTGTCGGGTCCGTGCTTCGCTTGAGGACGTTTACCTCTTTGAGCTCATCCGCGTACAACACGATCTGCCGTTTGAGCTCCGCCCCGATCGGGTGATTGTGGTGAGTGTGGCTTGCGAGTATAGCGCCGAGATCGTCTAGCGAGCCCTTGCCCCCATAGGCCGAGTACGCCGCCGCGGCATCGGCGGGATTGCGAGCGACCATGTCGCCAGCCTCGAGCACGGATCGTGTCAATGCGCCTGCCGCGGCCGGTTCGCCACGGATCAGGCTTCCGCGGATAGCGAGTACGCAGCAGATGCGATCGGCAAATCCGCCAGAGAGATTGGTCATAACCTCGTTGAGCTTGCCGCTCTTGAGCCAGAGATAGGTGCGCGGGTCATTGTCGGTGAGTGCATGGGCCTCGCCCTTCTCAACGGCAAGCGCGAGCAGATCGGCCGGATATTGGCGCCAGTCGACGTCCCTCACCGGATCAATCCCCTTCTTGGCGAACGCAATGGAGAAGAAGTTCTTCGCCGGGCTTGCCTGGTCACTGATGGCGATGGTCTTGCCGCGCAGCGATTCCAGGCTGGTGATGTTGGCAGTCTTAGACCCGAGCAGCCGAATGCAGCCGCCGTGCACACCGGCTGTAATACGAACATCGAATCCCTGCTCTAGCGGCTTGAGCCAACGTAGAGCCATCCCGATGCCCGCGTCCGCTTTGCCGGTCGCGATCGCTTCGAGGAGTTGTTCCGTCGAACCACCAAAATTGATGAAATCGACGTCAAGGTTATGTTTTGCGAAGACGCCCCGTTCCTTTGCGACAGGGGCCGCCGCCGTGCAAACCGACGTCGCATTCCACGCAAGCGTGAGCGCTCGCGGCGGTCCCGATAACCCTTCCCTTGGCATAGCCGTGCGGCAAAAAGGGAGTTCATCAGGAAGAGGTGCGCTCTTCAGTGCTGTCAGCGCACGAGCCACAGTGACCGTCGCGAGTGGCGCTGCAACCCCGAAAGCCCCGGCAAGGCCGAGGACCGTCCGACGGGAGAAACAGGGTCGAGTCGGCTCGCGCGGCTCGGTCGTGAGGTTCCTGCGATTGTTATCGTTCTCCATGATCATCATCCCTGGTCAGGCGTTCATAGAGACGTGGCAGCGGAAGACCGTTGTATGGCCAGGATCTTCTTGGCCGCATTGCTCGGCGGAACGCCGGAGGCGATATTCCAAGCTTGCTGGCAAACATGCCGCCATAGTGGGCCCTCGTCCAATGCATAATTTTACTGTTATTCCATGCCGGGGAGGCATAGGTTTGAGCTATGGATCTAAGGCGCCTGAGAACCTTTGTTGCCGTCGCCGAACTGGGCACCGTATCGAAAGCCGCGGTTCGCCTGCGCATTGGACAGCCTGCACTTTCGCGACAAATCGGTGATCTTCAGCAGGAGTTGGGCCTCACGCTTTTTGACCGTGTTGGGCGGGGACTCGTTTTAACCGCAGAAGGCAAACAGCTTCTCGCGGATTGCCGCCGCGTAATGACCGATCTCGACGCTGTCCGCGAACACGCGGAGGTCCTTCGGCGCGGAGACAGGGGAGCGCTGAAAATCGCGGCGCCACCGCACACGATCGAAAGTGTGCTGGCGAGGTTTCTTCCTCAATACGCTGAGCGCTTTCCCAACGTAAATGTAGAGCTGATTGAAGCACTCGGTGCCGAACAGACAGCCATGCTCGAACGCGGGGAAGTTCATGTGGGCATCAGACTTGAACAAGGGGGTCCCCACTTCGAGGGTCGCGTCCTTCCACCGGCTGACGCCTTGGCCGCTTGCGCCACATCCCTACAGCTAGGTCATGCAGGTTTCATAGATATCACCCGCCTTGCCTCTTATCCGTTGCTGCTACTGGACTCCGGCTATTCCATCCGAAGGCTGTTCGACGCAGCGTGCCGCCTCGCAGACGTCGAGCCCAATATTGTGCTCGAGAGTCGTGCACCGCACACCCTGCTCGCTATGGCGGAGGTTGGGCAGGGTGTGGCGATCATCCCCTCCCTTCAGCGAACGGACCGATACGCTTTGCGAATTGTCCGCGTAACGCATGGCCGCAAGCCAATTCGAGAAAGAGTTGCGATTCAATGGGACAAGCGCCGCCGACTTCCTTCTTATGCCGTCGCCTTTTGCGAAACGCTGGCCGAGTACATGCATACCATCCTCCCAATTACACATCCTACCAAAACCAATGAGGCAGGTGGGCGGAAAGCACTCGTCTCTCGAAGATTTCACGGCAATGAAAAGGGCCTGATACGCCCCGATGGCTGAGTGCCGATCCCGCAACATTTCGGTCGTGGTCAAGTAGCTGAATGTTGGATTGATCGAGAGATTAGCTGCAGATTGGAAGCGCCATGGGACAATGCACAAACGTATCGACGCGTCCTTCGACATCGAGCGTGAGATCAACGCCCTGAGTGCTGAGAAGCGACTGTTTGTGCGCAGAAGCTTGCCGCTGCTCTTCGAGCTGGAAATCTGGCTGCGTGAGCAGCGCAACAAGCTCTCGCGCCCGTCCAACGTTCTCAAGCCGATTAATTAGATGCTGAAGCGCTGGGACGGCTTCGCCCAATTCGTCGACGAGGGTCGCATTTGTCTGACCAACAACGCGGCTGACGGAGCCTGCGCGGATTGGCTCCGGGCAGAAAGGCCTGGTTGTTCGTTGGATCCGACCGCGGCGCGGCAGGGCCGCCATCATGTTCACCCTCATCATGACCGCGCGCATCAACGACGTCGATCCCAGGTCAGACGGATCGTGGAGATCACGCAATTTCACCTGCACGAACTGCTCCCGTGGGAGTGGAAAGCAAAGCCGAAAATGTAAATCGGCGAGCCGTTTGACCTCCAATCGACGTCCAACGCAGACCTCACCAATGGCGCTCGAAGTTATTGATACTGCGAAGGAAAGTAGCAGTTGGCTGTGGTCACTGTTGGACGCTTATAGGGGTCAAAGTTCGGAGCTGATACACAGTAAGTTGCCGGCATCGACCAAATTCCGAAGTCTCGCGATCCATCCGGACACCTGCGCGCAGGAACGCTTTGCCCCGTAGCGAGTCCTAAAGACTACATCGATCCTCCTTTGCGCCTAGATCGAACATGGACAAGGCGGCCGCCTATGCGATCTCACTCTTGATCGTCGGCATCGGCGGAGGGGTCCTTGTTGCCGGCCTAAGCTCCAGCGCGCCCGCTTTGTGGATCTGCGTCGCTCTCGTCCCCATAGCGATCGGACTCCTGAGCGCTTTCGGGCCGAAGTAGCAATCAATCCTTTCCGGGCGCGCTTTCAGCCCGCGTCCATCACCATCGAGGATCGATGTGACGTTTACGGCGCCCGGTGCGGTGGCACGGACCTACCTTATTGAACGAAAGGGCCTTCGGACCGCCGATCTTAAGCGCCAGTTCATCGAGAATCGGCTTTCCCAAGGCTCGGAGGATGAGCAGACCGCGTCGACTTTCCCGTTGACCTTCTCTTACCCGCCTTCCTTGGTACTGGCCGAAACCTTGCAGCGCGACAGCAGGTGTCCGCACCACTTGCTACGCAGCATGTCGCTTGCGGGTACGGGCAGCTTTTTTGACGGAACGGGATCGTTCGATCGCCGGCCGGCTCGCCGATGCCCGCCCGCCGAGTTTTCCGCCCTTGTGGGAGGGGGAGTGATCTTCTGTCTTTCCCCTTCCTGACCCACTTTTCTTGCCGCCACGGGTTTCCTTGTTGACGGTTGCCCAGGCTCGCCTTTCAGTTTCATCTTCGGGCACGCCGCGACGTTCGTAGCCCTCCTCAATGTGTTCGGCCTGTCGTTTCTGCTTGTTCGTATAGCTGGATTTGTCACCACGAGGCATGAGAGCACTCCTGTCGTTCCTCTTGAAGCGAAAACGACATTCGGGATGCACGGTTCCTCCGCACAGGCGCGATGACCTTGGCTAGCCTTGGGAAAAGGCCGCATCACCGATGCGGCGCCGTATCGGAGCCTCCCGCTGCTTCAGCGCAGGAAGAGGGACTGCAATGCATGACAGCCAGCTTTCCTGGGTGCCGTTGGTATGCCAAGCCGCATCGCGGTCGAGCCGGCCATATTCGCTGGACCTTACGTCGACCGTCCATGAAGCCCGGGCTCCTCGGCGGCCGCCATGATTTCGCGGATATTTTCCCTCGAGAAGAACTCTGAGGGCGAGACGGTCCCAGCATTCATCTGCGCAAAGCCGTCCATGGCTCTCTGATTGCCGCAGATCGCGCCGAATAGCTGCTGCATCTCGACCGGAGGCGGCTCCAGCGTCGCGAGTTGGCAGGTGAATTCGTACATCGGGAGAACCCCGGCGTCGCGGGCGCGGTGGTAATCACCCATCACCGCCTCGAACGACCGAGTCCCGGTGAGGCATTCGTCCAATGCAGCGGTACATCGATCGGCATCGCGGAAGGCGTCGTTGATGCCTTGTGCCGTGATCGGGTCCTTAAGGTAACTTGCGTCGCCTATGAGCACCCAACCTCGACCGTAAGGCTTCCGGAAGAAGTTAGGCGTTGGGGCGCCGACCAACCGCCCCTCACGCTTTGCACCGCCCAGACGATCGGCAAACTCAGGTGCAAGCTCAAACAGCTTGAGATAGCTGGCTTCAATGTTCGTCTTGTTGGTCGCGTATTCAGCGTAGGGCCACCCTCCGACAACCATGGTCAGGCCGTCATGGGTTTGCGCCGCCGCAAAACCCCGGCTGGGACGGATGTAGGTTTCGAATCTGCCGTCCATCGGAAGATCGCTCCAGTAGGCATAATAAGGAGCCAGCAGTGGCGGCCTTTGGTTGTACTTCTCCGGCCGGACCGTCTCTGCAACGATTGAGTTCCGGCCATCCGCCCCAACGACAATGTCGGCACGTTCGGTAACGACGTCGCCCCCCGTCGACCGCCCCTTGATCCCGACGACGCCTCCGTCTTCCGTCAGAATCTGCTCAACCGTGAAATCCTCTCGGGTTTCGACGCCGGCTTCAGCCGCAGCATCGACCAGCAGCTTGTCGAGAACAGTGCGCCGGGGACAATACGCAACCGGAGCATCCTGCGTGCCGGGCGCGCCGGCGATCGTGAACGGGCCGAAGTTGAAGGCATACGTGTCGATCGGCGGGACGCCGGTTTCGAGGAGGCGATCGAGCAGCCCCCATCTCGAGAGCGCGGCTACGGCGAGGGGCTGTACTACGTGAGTAGAAAGCGTGTCGCTGGGGAAGCTCGCGCGGTCGACCATCAGAACACGGTAGCCCCTGCGCGCCAAAAGCATTGCGATTGGGGATCCGGCGCAGCGCGCTCCAACGACGATTGCTTGGTATTCCTTGCCCATTTCTGCAACCCTCTTAGCCGTTATGTCCGAGTTTGATTTTCTCCACGCGGATTGTGAATAAAGAACGTTCCACTGAGCCGATGCTGGCGCCGAGCCGCTCCCGGATCGGTCGCAAGGTGGCCAATGCCGTCAAGAACATTCCGCGGATGGCCGACGGCCTGGACTCTGATCAGCTTGAGATCATCAACTGTCAGACGAGGCAGCACCTCACCGTCGATACCGAAGCGCCTGCTCATAGCATTGCAAGCCTAGAGACCGAACAGCCATTCTTCGATCTCCAACCTCGTCGCCGTGGACGGCTCAGCGGCGGTACCTCTTGTCCTTCAGGCCACCGATCGCTGTGCGGACGGCCGGACGTTCTGGTTCAACCGGAACAAATTGCCGGGATCGTATTTCGACTTCAGCGCCATGAGATGCGCGTAGTTCGTACCGTATGCGCTGGACACGCGATCGGTCTCGTCCTCGGGCATGAAGTTGACGTAGACGCCGCCGGTTGCATGAGGTGCCGCTTCAGTGAAGAGCTTGCGCGCCCAGTCGATCGAGCGCTGCCTGTCAGCAGGCTCGCGCCACCGCGTATGCACATTCATCGCAAAATTCGCGTTGCGATGCGGATAAGCCGTTGCGTCAGGCGCTACACGGCCAGCCGCCCCGCCAAGCTGCCCGATGAAGATTTCGCACTCTTCGGTCGGAAGCTGCGCAAACTGGCTGACGAGGACATCCAGGAGCCCGTCGCTGAGTTCGACGAAGTTATGCGACTTCCAATAGTTGCAGGCACCCGGTGTCAGCAACGGGTCGAACGCACTCTGCCATGCGGTGAAGGGCTGCATGCCGACCACGTCGGCAATGGGTGTTCCGAGCCCGCGCAGCGGCTCCAATGCCCGGTTACCGTCGCGCTCATCGCCAACATAGCAAACCGCAAATACGAGGATTTCCTTGCCGTGAACGTCAGCCGGCAGGAAGGGAAGCGGTGGGGCCTTTCTGAGGACCACCCATTGCGTGAGTTCGTCGGGCGCATTGGCTGCGGCCTGGCGATAGCCGGCGAGAAGCTCTCTTGCCCGAGCAAAGGGATGGACAATCAGACCGGACAGGACGTTGGGGCCGATCGGGTGCAGGCGGAATTCGAACGAACTCACGACGCCGAAATTGCCGCCGCCTCCGCGCAGGGCCCAGAACAAGTCGGGGTTCTCGGTGGCGCTCGCCTGCACCAGCTTGCCGTCAGCAGTCACCACGTCGGCTGAGATGAGATTGTCGACTGCCAGCCCGAACTTGCGGCTGAGCCATCCGAATCCGCCACCAAGTGTCAGCCCCGCCACGCCAGTTGTCGAATTGATACCGAGGGGGGTCGCCAGCTCGAAGGCCTGTGCCTCTCTGTCGAAATCGCCGAGGATAGCACCGGGTTCGACGCGCGCGGTGCGGCTAACGGGATCGATCCGCACGCCACGCATCAGCGAGAGGTCGAGCAAGAGACCTCCCTCGCATACGGCATTCCCGGCAATGTTGTGGCCGCCGGCCCGCACCGCAAGCAGAGCACCGTGCTCACGCGCAAACGAGACGGCGCGCATGATGTCTGCGGCGCCTCTGCAGCGGACCACCGCGCTGGGGTGGCGGTCGATCATCGCATTCCAGATCGTGCGGGCCTCATCATAGCCCGCTTCACCAGGGAGGCAAACCTTGCCTCGCAGCGTTTTGCGGAAAACGGCTAACGTCTCACTTCCAACGACAGTTGCCCCGCCCTGCAGCGAGGCCAGCCGGATCTCCGTCATGGCGTTCCTCCAAAAGGTAGGCTTGTGTCAATTTCGGTAGATGATAGTTCCACTGCTCCCGACAACGTCAGCAAATCGATCGTCGCTCGTGAGGCCGGCAGGTTTTCGCCTCTTCGCCGATCGCTCCACTGAACGGGAATTTCCACCTGGACGTAAGTCCCTTTGCCGGCAGAAAGGTTCACGGAGGTTGCGGAGTTGAATACGACTGGTTGGCATGGAACTTCGGCCAGCTCTCGTATTGAACCGCAACCAGCCCCCTTAAGTAGTACCAGAAGCAGCAACCGTAACGTGCGCGAACAGTAGCTGTACTCGGGCAACGAACGGGGGCAATCTGCTGGACGAAACGACGTCGGTCGCGAAACAAGAGAGTCTGTTTCTGGGATTCAGAGCAGCGGACCCCCACTCGGCTGTCTTCACCGACACTCGCGGCGCTCAGCTCCATTTCGGGAATCTCGACCTCATTCGAATGGGGTCACGGAATCAATCGCAGGGGTATTGTTTGAGGCACCAAATTCGGTCGTGACGTCCCGTGTACCACGAGCTCATGCGACTGGGCGGTGAATCGGAGGGAGGGATCAGCCCGCGTCAAGTTAGACTGGGCCGGAAACCTTGTAGAGCAGGATCCCGCCCATGATGAGGATCCAGCCGACTTACGTGGCGACAGCCCATACCCGCGTCGACATCGAACGCCTCGGCTCGCCAATAATGAAGCAACACGAAGAGACCGCTGGCGCTGGACAGCGGTCTCTTCCGGCCCGGATTGAAATTTCTTGGAGGCGAAATCCCGCCCCGGGTCCGCGCTTATCAAGCATCAGCGAGGCGCTGTTGTGGAGTCGAAAATGCGGGCTGCACCTAACGGAACAATTGTGATGTTGCGAGAGCGACACACAGTCGCGCCTGACCCTCTTGTCGCTGAAGTCATCGCCCCGGTGGGTAGCGGCTCTCAACGCCTGCGATCGGCGCGATCATGGGCCATGACAGAAACACAGCGCCGCTCGCTTAAAATTCATGCGAGCGACGTTGGTTCTAACGCAGCTATCGGTCATGCGAAATCCTGACGACTGCAAGTTTGCCGCGGCGCGCAAGGATTTCATAGTCCAGAAGCAGTAGCTCGCCTCGGCAAGGCAGAAGCGGACGCTCGGCGATGCCGCAGTGAATCAACAGCAGACATCCTCACACCGGAAGTGTAATTTCCGCGAATCCGGGCTCGACGCAGAATGACCCAAAAATGAGGGAAGGCACGACCGGCAAGAGCGGCATAATGTCGAAGGACCACGTGAACAAGTAAACCGCGCGTCGGAATGGTTCGTGGGCATGCCTCCACGACGACCAGCCTTAAAGCTCGGTTCCAGCCTGTCCTCCCCGCTGGTGCCGTTCCCTTTCAGAGGCAGCAAGATCGGCTTCGAGCCCCCTATCTTTCGGGCATACGCATCGCCCGAAAGCCACGCGGGTTGAACGGTGCCGGCGTAATATCGTGAGCGCCGGTGTGTATCAGCTCCGAACTTTGGCTCTGACTCATTTCTGATGAAGTTCGCCGGCGACTGTGGATCTTCAACGGAGAATCGGCCCCATGCGGACAGGCTTTCGAATTTCATCGCTCGTACCGAGTGGTTTGGTGTTTGATGGCGTAAGTGATTCAGAGGATTCGGTTATTCTGGCTGTTCGGTCAGAGGCTGCGGAGGCCCAGTCAGAGGCTGCGGAGGCCCAGTGCCCTTTGTGCGCGACAGCATCGCGCCGAATCCATAGCCGTTACATCCGGACATCCGGCACGTGGCCGATTTGCCATCAGCGGGCAGAAAGATGCGCCTTCCGATTGCTCACGCGGCGCTTCACATGCGAGGTGGCGCATTGCCGTCGGCGGATCTTCGCGGAGCGGTTTGGTGAAGACATCGTCCCGCTTCGACGGCGCCGGACGGCACGGCTGGAATACATCGTCCATCACTTGGGGTTGGCGCTGGGCGGCCGGCCGGCGGCAAGCTTCGCCAAGCGGCTGATGCTGCCCGTCAGCAACGATACCTTGCTACGGGTGGTCCGCCGGCGGGCGGCGATGCCGACAGATCCATTGCTTGTTGTGGGCATCGATGACTGGGCGTTCCGGAGAAACCAGGGGACGATCGTGTGCGATTTGGAGCGCCGGCAGATCGTTACCCTGCTGCCCGACAGGGAAACTGCGACCGTTCAGGCGTGGCTATCCAAGCACCCAGCGATCAACATTGTATCGCGAGATCGCGGTGGTGGATACGGCGAGGCAGCAGCCAAGGCGCTGCCGAACGCCATCCAAGTCGCCGACCGCTGGCATTTGATGGAAAATGCGAGCGCGGCCTTCCTTGATGCGGTGTGCCGCTCCATGAACAGAATCCGAACCGCAATCGGAACGACGACGATCGCCCCGGAATTGCTGACCTGTGCGGAAAAGCTGCGCTATCAGGGCTATCTGCGGCGCCAGGACAGCCATGCCGTAGTTACGGCTCTCGCCAGCGACGGTGTGTCGCTCAAGGAGATCGTCCGCCGCACAGGACATAGTCGCAATCTGGTTCGCCAAATTAGCCGCGGCGGCGGTACGGATATGTTCCGCACCCGTCAAAGCACCCTGGACGGGCATCTGCCGTTCCTGGACGCGCAGTGGTCAGGCGGCTGTCGCAACGGTGCCGAGCTCTGGCGCCGATTGAAGGGACAAGGCTTCAAGGGATCGCTGCGCGTGGTGGCGGAATGGACGACGCGACGGCGGCGTGCCGAGACTATCAGCCATCAACAATTGCAGAAGGTCCCCGCCGCCAGGACGATAGCGCAGCTGATGACGACGAAGCGCGACCACCTAACCAGGGCGGAGCCCGTCACGCTTGCGGTCATCGAACAAAACGTTTCTATGCTGGCCGATGCCCAAGCTCTCGTTGGCCGCTTCCACGCGATGATCCGAAGGAAGGCCGAGATCGAGCTCGAACCTTGGATTGAGGAATCCAAGCGGAGCCTCATTGCCTCGTTCGCGAATGGAATCGCCAACGATAAGGGCGCGGTGCACGCGGCTATCACGCAACCATGGTCCAATGGCCAAGTGGAAGCTCAGATCACCAAGCTCAAGCTGGTCAAACGGCAGATGTACGGGCGCGCCAAGCTCGATCTATTTCAAGCCAGGCTGATTGGCGCGCCATAAAAACAATCACGATCATCGAATATGCGTCAGAGCCTGCGTTGGACGCCGATTGGGGGGCAAACGGCTCGCCGATTTACAGTAAAATACGCACAACGTGCGTTAGCCTGCCACCTGCGAGGCAGCCGACATCAATTCCTGCGGGTTCGGCGCCGCGAACATGCGCTGGCCACCTTCGGGAACCTCGGTAAAGGTCCAGCGTACGATCCCCTCACGGTCGATCAAGAACTGCCCAAATAGCTGGCCCTGGCCGGTTGCCGCCATGCGCTGATCCGCCTCCGTTAGCTCGTAACCGTCCTTGTTGTTGAGGTACTCGGCAGCCGCCAAACGATTCATCGGTCCGGACAATTCTCCGGGCAGGTCAACCTGCATGCTCATGACCACATCCATGCCGACCTTGCGCGGCCACTCGGTTTCCTTCTCAGTGAATTCGATATTGGGCAGGCCGAACGCGCGGTGCGAGAGCCGCTCGGGATCGGACGCGGCGAGCAGATTGGGCAATGGATGATAGCGGAAGTAGAGCCGCGCGCGTTCGATCGGCGTATTGACGACCGTGAGGCTCTCGACGCCCTTGTCGCGCAGAGCGACGTCAAGTTGCGCCTGTGCCGCGATATGGCGCCGGCAGAACGGGCAGTGCAGGCCTCGATACATGCCGACTAATATCGGACTATGGCCGCGAAAATCTTCGAGCGCGATCTTTCCGTCGCGTGTGATCGCGTCCAGCACGACGTTCGGTGCACGATCGCCCGGTTGAAGTGGTCCCTCGACGTGACGTTCAGACATGATGGCACTCCTTCACATGATCTAGTCAAGAAACGGCAGTACGATCAGCCCTGCGGGATCAAGCCCGTGCCGCGTGCAGACGTCCTGTGCCAGCGCGAAATATCGCTCGGCCTCGGGCATGTCGCCTCGATCAAGGTTCAGCGTCGCAAGTCCATCATAGCATGGAAACAGCTGCTGCGGCTCCCCGGTTTCGCTCGCCACCTCGATTGCCTCATTGTAGCAACGAGCAGCCAGATCGGGCCGGAAATGGCATTGATGGATTTGCCCGAGCACGATCAACGGCACGGAGAGATGCTCGCGCTGATCAAGCGCACGGTCGATTTCGATCGCCTTTTCGGCAGCCGGCACCCCCTCCTCGGTACATCTGTCCGTGAAGGTGCAACAGGCAACGGCAAAATTGGCGAGAAGACGCGCCTGGAAACCGAGATCACCGATACGACGCGCAACATCGAGCCC
This sequence comes from Bradyrhizobium sp. 197, assembly GCF_023073375.1. Taxonomy (NCBI): domain Bacteria; kingdom Pseudomonadati; phylum Pseudomonadota; class Alphaproteobacteria; order Hyphomicrobiales; family Nitrobacteraceae; genus Bradyrhizobium; species Bradyrhizobium sp. 197. The sequence continues at coordinate 19,192 of NZ_JADPJJ010000164.1, forward strand.
GCGCCGGCAAACCTGCACGGCTTTCGCCGGGTCGACAATCGTGTAGAGCACACCGAGATTGGTGTAGCCGCGGCACGCCACGTTGAGAAGGCCGGCGGCTTCCGCGGCCGAGACACTTTGCTCCACCTCGCGCACCGCCTCCTGGTGCCGCCCAAGCCGCGCCAGGGCAACGCCCTTGGTGTTGAGAGCCTCCGCGATGGCGCGCGCCGCCTCGAGCCGGGTTTGCTGGCCCGCGTCCGTCGGCACGGATCGGGCGTAACCGAGCGCCTCATCTGCCCGTCTCGCGGCAGCCACGTGATCGCCCGTGCGGAACGCGAGACGGCCGCGCTCCTGCAAGAGGTGCGCCCATTCGATGGGTGCATCGGTCCCGCCAAGCAGTTCCGCCGCCTCGGCGTAATGCGTCTCTGCCTTAATCCGCTTGCCGGCGTCCCACAGCAATCGGCCAAGCTTGCGAAGAATTCGCGCTTCGGCGACGCGATCGTCCTGAGCGCGGTGCTCCTCCAGCGCGCTCTGATAGTGCTCCTCGGCGAGGTTGCGGCGGCCAGCCACGCCACAGAGATCCGCAATCCGCTCGTACAGGACCAGGCGTTCCGGCTCCCGCTCGCCGCTGGTCAACAACAGGGCGAGGGCCTGCTGATAGAGACGAATGGCATCGTCGTTGGCATAGGTCGCGCGTGCGCGATCGCCGGCCGCGCGCAGATAGCGCGCACCTTTAGGCTTGCTCGCGCTCAGGCTGAAATGATGTCCGAGCAGTATGAGGTCCTCGAGGCGCTCGGGCTCATTGCCATAGAGCCGCTCCAGCGCGGCACCAATCCGTCCATGGAGCTCGATCCGACGCTGCAAGAGCAGGTTTTGATAGATCACGTCCTGAAGCATGGTTTGCGTAAAGCGATAAGATCGCAGCGAGATCGAGTTCGCGCCCGCGACCTCCTCGACAATCTCGGCATCGCACAGAAGTTCGAGCCCCGCTTCCACCTTCGTCCGCTGCGATGCCATCGCACCGAGAAGAGCCGCATCAAAACGTGGGCCGATCACCGCGGCCTCCTGGGCCAAGCGGCGCACCTCATGCGGCAGCCGGTCCAGGCGCGCCAGTAACAGGGCCTGAATGCTTGCCGGTATATCGGCGGCGGCTTCATCTGACTTGATCCGCCACCGTGAGCCGTCACGCTCCAAGGCGCCAGCTTCGATGAGACCGCGGATGATTTCCTCAAAGAAGAGTGGATTGCCGCCCGCGCGCTCCAGGATTCGACTGAACAGATTTCCCGGCGGTTCACTCCAACCGTGGCTGAAGTAGGCCGCGAGCAGCTTTTGTCCGTCTGCATCACCAAGCGGAAGCAATCGAAGGGTTGTATGGCTGATCCGCCCCGAGCCGAACTGATCCAGTTCCAGCATAGGCCGATGCGTAAACAACAGCATCAGCCGCGTACGCTCCAGCCGGTCCATCAGGAATCGCAGCGCTTCAAGCGATACGGCATCGGCCCAGTGCAGATCCTCGACAATGATCAGGAGCGGCGACAGGACCAGGCGCCGTTCGAACACGGTACGAATCGCAAAGAATATCTGCCGCCGAAGCTGCTCGGGCTCGACGTGCTGCAGCGCGGCGTCCGGATCGCCGAGGCCGAGAACGTGGAAATAAAGGGGCATCAGGCGATCGGCCTCTTCGGCCGCAAGGCCGAGCTCGGACAGCGCTTCAGCGAACTTGGCTTTGGCCTCTGCGATGGTTGCCTTCTGGGCGATGCCGTAGGCGCTGCGCAACACGGCGGCGAGTGTGCCGTAGGATTGTTCGCCCAGGGGCGAGCAGACGACGCGCCGGATCGCCACGCCTGTGAAGCGGTCTTCATCGCGGGCTCTGGCAACGAATTCATTCAATAGACGCGTTTTACCGATGCCGGCTTCGCCGACCAACCGCACCAGTTGCGCCGCGCCGCCGCACGCGAGATCAAGGCTATCGACCAAACGGGCAAGGTCGGCGCCGCGCCCGATCAACGGTGCACTCAGGCCAAGCATGTCGAGTCCTCGGGCGGCACGCGGTGTGTCGAGCGGGCCCTTCAAACGGTGGACCAGCACGCTGCCCATCTTGCCCTTGAGCGCAACCTCGCCAAGAGATTCATACGAGAACGCGTGCCGGGTCAAACGGTAGGTTAGCGGCCCCACGTACACGTCGCCGGGAGGCGCCACCGACTGAATTCGTTGCGCTGTATTTACCGTGTCGCCGGTCACTGAATAGGATTTGGCAACGCCTACGCCCAATCCGCCCGCAACGACGTGTCCGGTGTTGATACCGACATGGAGCAGCAGCGGTGAAGCGGCATACGCTTTCGCACGTTCGCTGAGGCGCATCGTCCGGCTGATCATGTCGAGCGCGGCACGGACCGCCCGCTCAGGGTCGTCTTCGTGCGCAGCCGGCGCACCGAACAGCGCAAGCAGCGCATCGCCGATGAACTTGTCCACGAAGCCGCCAAAGCTTTGCACCGCTGCCGTCAGTTCTTCGAACAATTCGTTCTGAAGTGTCTGCATAACCTCAGGGTCGAGCCGCTCGCTCATCGTGGTGAAACCGCTGAGGTCGGCAAACAGCACGGTAATGGTGCGGCGGTTGGCTTCGCTGTCGATCTTGTCTGACTGCAGTCGAAATGCTTGTTGGGCGTCGGCCGTCGCATTCGGGGTGAGCGATGGTGAGGAGGCCCTGACCGGGACTGTCACCCGACTCGTCTGCATCGCCGCCTGCCCGCCGGCCTTGGGGACCTCGCTGACGAGGGCGCCGCATTTCGGGCAATACGCGAAATCGGGTGCACATGCATAACCGCAGCCGGAGCATATGTTCGGCTGTTTCGTGCCGCACTTCGGGCAGAAAGCAAAGCCGCTCTGAACCTCGGAACCGCAACAAGAGCAGCTCATGGGTCAAGACCTCGCGGGAGCCGCGATGGCGCATCTGCTGGACCTTTACGGAGCGGATCCGGCATCTCAGCAAGAATGGGCTAGTCGCGGCGGAAGAGCAAGCCGCGGTTAGCAAGCGTCGATGATTGCGAGGGCTCAGAGCGCCCGCTTCTCACGATCGGTGGAAAATAACTGCAAAATTGGCGGGGTTAACAGGGGTGACCACCACCGTCGGAAGGAAGGGCACACGTTCGAATCGTGTTGGGCGCGCCAGTTCCTTCTTATTTTTCAGTGCGATAGGTGCGCCGGGACTGAAACTCCCGCTCTGTCTCATTCCAGTGATAAGCAAATGTGCAGAAAGTCCTCGCCGAACGCAGATTGCTTTGGCAACTGACGGATCGGTTGGATGCTCGCCTGTTAAGAACAGCGATCGTGGCGCGATGTCCGTTGCTTGGTCGCTTTGTTGGGATGAAGGGAAGTCATGCGAACCCTACCAAACTGTCGCAAATGCTCACCTCGGACGTAACGACCACGCGTGTCCTTGTTAGCCGCGCTAGGATAGCGCTAGCTTTATTAATGGCATCTAGCAAGACTTGCTGCGTGAACAGCTTGCGCAAATACCCATGAACGCATATCGGTGCGCAGGAGTAAACCGTTCGAGGGTGTGTGTTCTCCACCGGACTCGAATGCGCGGATGGGAGCCGCATCCAAAATTGGAACAGCGACGAAGAGGCGGACCATGATCAATCTCGCCGGTCCATTGTGGCGATGGGCAGAGATGCCCCTCGGCTTCGATTAGCTGGTCGCACATGGATCTTTGGCATCACGCGTCGTCCAACCTGCGCAGACGAGCCTTGACCCCATTGCTGATGCTGTCAGCGACTTCGGCAGGAAATGCCTTCGGGAGCGACGCGGTGACCTGTTCGACCGCCGCTGGCGCCTGTGCGCGCAGCTCATCAAAGATCGCGGTAACGACTCCCGCACCAATGCCTGCCTTGGCGGCGGTCTGGACAAAATGGCGGGGCATGACGCCATCGACGACGTAGTGACGGCTATCACCGACGGTCATGGCCAGCTTCATCTTGTTACGCTTGATCTGGCCTGCGTCTAGGCTGGGCTGCGCCGAAATCACATCGTAGAGCGGGGTCATGCGGAAGCGGCCGCCCGGAGAGAGAACGATGCTGAAATTTTTGGCGTGCCCGTCCGTGGCGCCGAGAAGCCAGAAGGCAACTACGGCCTTCAAAAACGTCGTTTGATCTGCCTCCGGTTGATCGCTTCCCTTCAGCAGATTGAGGATAGCTGGAATACCGGGCCCGCCCTCGGTTCGTATTTCAAGGATGGCGGCACGGACAAAGCCTGGCAGCAATCCTCTTGGGGCAAACGTAGGAGACGGTTGTCGCTGGTCCAGCGGCGATCGAACCTCTCGACCACGAGCACACGGTTGCCTTCAAACTCGTCGATCGCGATGGCGGTGCTCGGAAGTCCAAGAGCTGCTGTCAGCTTGAGGCAGAAGAACTCATTCTCGACGCTGTAGGAAAGATCGATGTTTCGGCAGTCGGCCAATCTGCGGTTTGAGGATGTGCGTCGTGGCTGTAGTCGCCAGCGGCTTGTACCAACGTCCTTTCCATAACAAGAGCGCTGTCTTTTCCTGAACGCCGGCGATCGAGATCCGAAAGTCCTCGTCCTCACCAAGCCCAAGGGGAGCCGATGCAAGGTCCCCGAGAAGCCGGGCTATTTCCTTGTCGTCAACAGGTCTGCCGTCGACAGCGCCGGCGGCGCCGGGTTCGATGCCGTCCGGCAGGAATTGCAATGCGCCGACACAGTCCCGTCCGACAGCGGCAAGTAGGTCGTAAGCGTCTATTGCCGATAGCGGATGAGAAGGCGGACTTGGCAATATCGACGCGAATGACCCCAAGGCGGACGGTGCCCGTTAGCTTTCCGGTACGCCGGCCCTGCGCAGACCGGTTAGCAGGCGTTCGAGACATCGTTCGTCGAAGACCACGTAGTCACGCCGCGCCTGAGCAATGGAAAATCGAGGGTGGTGCTTCTCCAGCTCGACGCGCGCCTGCTCGGCGTTCGCGCGGTCGCCGAGATGACCTAGCGACGACGTAATGAGCATCCGTGGCACCCAAGTGTCAAAAGTCTGGATAGCCTGACGGGCGATCTCGATGGCTTTGGCGTACTCACCGAGGTAGAAATGCCCGACTGCAAGAACGTTGAGATATTGCCGCGCGTTTGGCGCGAAGGGGCTCAGACGGATCGCCTGTTCGGCCTCCGCGATGCCCTCCAGACATCGGCCGGACTGAATCAGTAGCCGACCCAGGATCGCATGGGCATGAGCAAAGCTTGGACTAAGGGCGATCGCCCTTTTCACCGCGTCGATCGCGGAATCCGGCTGACGCATGAAGGTCAGCGCCCAGGCGAGCGCAAGATGCGACAGGGGATCGCGATCATCGAGGGTTGCGGCGCGGCGTGCCCGGTCGAAAATGTCCCTTGGATCGTGAACAGCAAAGCAAAAGAAGAGGTCCTCTGCCTGGCTCCAGGCGATCGCCGCATGGGCTGGTGCGAAGTTGGGGTCGAGGCTTAGCGATCTTTCGAGCAACTGGCGGGCTTCGATGTTGCCCTCCCGAGTGCGCTTCGCGATCAGCGCCATTCCACCATGGAAGAGCTCCCAGGCACCAAGATTCTCCGGTGGCGTCGCCTTGGTCCGCTCGTACTCGGCGCGGCTGAGCTCGGGCTCGATCTGCCCGGCGATCCCCAAGGCGATCTCATCCTGGACAGCGAAGATATCGTCCAGATCGCGGTCGAAGCGTTCCGTCCAGATGTGGTTGCCACTGAGTCCGTCGAGGAGTTGAGCAGAAACTCTGACGCGCCCTTCGGCTTTGCGCACGCTTCCTTCCACGACATAGCGCACACCGAGCGTCGCGGTGATCTCACGGAGATCGGGCGGGGCCTGCTTGTAGCGCTGCGTCGCGTTGCGCGCGATCACGAAGAACTGCCGGATGCGGCTGAGCGGCGCCGTGATGTCCTCGGTGATCCCGTCGGCGAAGAAATCATGGTCGGGATCGTTCGACATGTTAACGAAAGGCAGGACCGCAATCGAGGGCCGGTCTGGCGGCGCGATGCTGACAATCGGCGTCTCCCGCGCCAGGTCCGATGACGCAACGCTGTCCAATTGCCCCCGTACCTCGCCGACGAACCGCACACCCTTGCGGGCGACCGTCCGGATCAGGCGTTGTTGATCGCCGTCGTCGCCGATTGCGCGGCGTGCTGCATTGATGCGGCTGATGAGCGTCGATTCGGACACGATCCGTCCGTTCCAGACCGCGAGGAGGAGGTCATCCTTGCTAACGACGCGACCGCGGTTCTCAATCAGATAGACCAACAGATCGAAGACCTGAGGCTGCACCGGCACGGGAGCCAGTCGACGGCGGAGCTCCCGACGCTCCGTGTCCAGGACGCACTGATTGAAGTGAAGGCGCATGCCGCCGCGCTCTAACTTGCCGCTCCGATTGGTATGTCAACGGAATGAGCATGGAAAATCAATAGCGTCTCCATGCGGATTTCTGTCGGCTTGCCTAGGCTTGCCCTCACCCGAATACGCAAAGGTGCAGCCATGAACCAACAGGCCCAGCCGAACACTACCACGCCCGTCGCCGCGCTGACGCCGGATGCCATCATGCAGCTCGGTTTCGCATTTTGGGGCTCGAAAACGCTATTGAGCGCGATAGAACTCGGACTGTTCACGTTGCTGGCCGACGGGCCGATTGGCGCCGAGGCGTTGACCACACGGCTCAAGCTGCATCCGCGCAGCGTCCGCGATTTCCTCGATGCGCTGGTCGCGCTCGGCCAACTCGAGCGCCACGACGCGCTCTATTCCAATACGCCCGCGGGCGCGCTGTTTCTCGATCGCCGCAAGCCGACCTATGTGGGCGGCATGCTCGAAATGGCAAACGCGCGGCTCTACCCATTCTGGGGCAAGCTAACCGAGGGACTGCGGACCGGCGAGCCGCAGAACGAGGCCAAACAGGGCCGCGACCTATTCGATGAGATTTATCGGAGCCCGGCGATCCTCGCCGACTTCCTTAAGGCGATGACGGGACTGAGTCTTGGTGCGGCACACGCGATCGTGGACAAATTCCCCTGGGCCGACCACAAGACTTTCGCCGATATCGGTACCGCCCAGGGCGGCCTTGCGGTCGAACTCGCCCGCGCGCACGCCCATCTCAAGGGCATCGGATTCGATCTCCCAGTGGTGAAGCCGCATTTCGAGGCCTACGCGGCGCAGCATGGCCTCTCGTCGCGGCTCTCGTTCCAAGCAGGTGACTTCTTCGCCGACCCGATGCCCTCGGCCGACGTGCTGATCATGGGGCACATCCTGCATGACTGGAGCCTTGAGAAAAAGCGAATGCTGATCCGAAACGCCTACCAGGCGCTTCCTTACGGAGGCGCGCTCATCGTCTACGATCCGATCATCGATGACGAGCGCAAGAAGAATGCGTTCGGGCTCCTGATGAGCCTGAACATGCTGATCGAAACCCGCGAAGGCTTCGATTTCACAGGAGCCGATTGCATCGGTTGGCTCAAGGAGGCGGGCTTTGTCGAAACATGCGTCGAGCCGCTGGTTGGTCCAGATTCGATGGTGATTGGCATCAAGTGAAACGCGACCGAGTTTTTCTTCGGCTCTTGGCTTATCACGCCATTCCCGGGATTGATCTAAAGGGTCACTATCGACGGGCAACTCGGGAAGACTGCGGCCCATGAGGCATAGCGAAAGATCGCAGGCCATCGCAGTTTAGTCGGTTGGAGTGCGTAACCGGCTATGGCAACATAGCGCCACGGCGAAGCAATAGTGCCCATCTTCATCGGCCGCGGTGCGCCCACTGTACGATTTTGCACGATACTGTTCGTTTCGCCCGGCGCGGACCTTGCAGTGTCGCCGGATCCTCGCCGTATCAACCGATGTGTGGACCCGCCTCTGTGTGATCTCAGGCCCGAGCTAGCCGACTCCGGCGTGTCTGCGCTTGCACGTGTTCGCACAGCGTCGGCAACGCAATAGCGGGCTCACTTCTCGAGCCATTAGACCGCAGCCGTTTGAATCACGCCGCCTTTCCCCGATCGGCACGAAAATTTTTCGCGGCTAGCCTAACTAAGTTCAGGAAGTGTCGAACCACCGCTGAGGGATCGCCGCGGCGCGATGCGAGGTTCAGAACGGCTTTCGGTTGATTGGGTCCCTTGAGGCGCCGATACGCAACACCGTCCATCATCATTCGCTGCATGGAAGCCGGAACGGCGGAAATCCCGAGGCCGGCTGCAACGAGGCTCAGCGCCGATGTGATGCGAGGCGCTTCCTGGCCGAGGCGTGGGCTGAAGCCCGCCTTGAGGCACGCCGCAGTCGTTGCGTCATACAGTCCCGGCCCATGTTGGCGCGCGTAGACGATGAAGGTTTCGCCGGCGAGATCTTTCAATGACAATGCCGCGTCGCCGTCGTTCTGAGCCAGCGCATGAGTGCTGGGCAAGGCCACCACCAACGGTTCCTCGAGCAAGGAGTTGATGACAAGGTCCTCCGGCTCGGCCATGGGCGTTCGTAGAAAGGCTGCGTCCATCTGCTGGTTTCGGAGGCGTTTGAGGAGGTCTGGGGTGAGGCACTCCTCCAATGTCAGGCTCACGAGCGGGAAGGCCTCGCGGAACGCGCGGATGACACGGGGCACGAATGGATGAAATGGGCCGGTGGGCGTAACGCCCACGCAAAGCCGGCCCTGCTCGCCTCGCGCCGTGCGCCGTGTCGATTCGATTGCGCGCTCGTTCTGCGCGAGCATCGCGCGCGCATTGTCAAGGAAGTCGCGGCCGGCTTCGGTCAGTTCGACACCGCGCGCCTTGCGGCGAAAGAGCTGAACGTCAAGTTCGCGCTCAATGGCCTTGATCCGTTGGCTGAGCGGCGGCTGCTGCAAGCCGAGGCGTTCGGCGGCTCGCGTGATATGTCCTTCCTCTGCAACGGCGATGAAATACCGGAGATGTCTAAGCTCCATTGCCATATCCAATTCAATATGAATTTCGCAACGTTCATATTATATCTCGTCTTTCTTGGCAGTGGTATCAATCTCTGTTTGGAAACATTGACGCCCCGGTTGTCCTGAGGCGGCGTTTCCCGACAGTTCGGAGGCCGTCATGAGACTTCTGCGCCGGCAATTCCTACAGCTAACAGCGGGTGCGGCTTTCGCGCCCATTCTCTCGACGGCTGCGTCTGCGCAAACGTATCCGACGCGGCCTGTGCGTGTGATCGTTCCTTACGCAGCCGCCGGTCCGACCGATATACTGGCGCGCCTTACCGCACAAAAATTATCCGAACGTCTCGGAAAACAGTTCTACGTCGAGAACATTGGAGGTGCCGGTGGCAATATCGGCATGGGTCAGGGAGCGAGAGCGGCACCCGACGGTTACACCGTCCTTGTTGTTCCGCCGAATATCGTCGTCAACCCGGCCATGTACAACACCGTACCCTACGATCCCTACAAGGACTTCGACCCGGTAACGATTGCCGTCACCTCGCCCACGGTGTTCACGGTCCATCCGTCACTGGCAGTCCGGACCGTCAAGGATCTCATTGCATTGATCAAATCCGGTCCCGCCAAATACAGCTTCGCTTCTCCGGGGACCGGGACACCGCCACATCTCATTGGCGAGCACTTCCGCCTGTTGCTCGGCCTCGACCTTGTGCATGTGCCCTTCAACAGCGCAGGCTTGGCGGTCGCCTCAACGCTTGCCGGGCATACCCCCATTGCCTTCACCTCGTTGCCGCCGGCGGTGCCGCAGATCAAGGAAGGCAAGCTGCGCGCGCTGGCTGTCACGAGCAAGATGCGGTCGCAGGCACTGCCGGAGGTGCCCAGCATGGCGGAAGCCGGCTATCCTGAAGTAGAGGGCGAGGGATGGTTCGCGTTCATCGTTCCTGCCGGAACACCGAAGGAGATTACCACGCTGCTCCATCGCGAAATTGTCAAGATCATCGCGCTGCCGGACGTCATGGAGCAAATCGCGACGCTTGGCTTCGAGGCAGTTGGCGATACGCCCGATGAGGCTGCTGCCCTGTTCAGGATCGAGGGCGCCAAATGGGCAAAGGTCATTCGAGACGCGGGCATCAAGGCAAATTGATACCGCACTTTTGCCGCGTCGGAGGCTAGGACGGTAAGACGCTGCCTGCCAGCGGCATGACAACGATCGGTGCCATGGTGGCTGGCAACTGCGGGTCCAGTCGAAGGCTTCGCGAGTTGGCATCGAGGCGGAGCGCGGAATCGCGGTACGTCGCAGTCCCGGAGACTGGGCGCGTCGCAGGCTACGAAATCATAGCGCCACCGCGAAGCAATAGTGCCCATCTTCACCGGCCGCGGCGCGCCAGCTTTTCCTTATCTTCCAGCGCGGTATGTGCGAGCGGACTTGAACTCGGGCTCTGCCTGATTCCAGCGAGTAAGCGATGCGGAGGAAATCCGTCGCCGAGTGCAGAAAGCTTGGCAACTGACGATGTCGGTCGAAAGGTCGCAGGCTTCCCTTGATCAGGGCGAGCATGCAATTTGCTGGATAGCCGGCGCGGTCGAAGACCAGAAAGTTTCAGATATTGGAGTCCTGGCGAAGCAATTGCGGAATCCGTCCATCACTGAGACCGTCGAGGATCTCCAGCGCGCGCCTCATCGAAACATCGCGCGCCACAGGATCGAACGCGTTCGGATTCCCGCGCATCATGTAGCCGTGGAGAACGTCTGGAAAAATGTGCACTTCCACGTTTTTCATGCGCGACGGTATAGCGCGGTAGGCGTCCCGCAGCTCGGCCGGCGCTCGGTGGTCATGATCGCCCCAAAAGACGCAGACGGGTTCACCGACGCCATCAAGTTCTTGGATATAGTCCAGCATCTGGGTTCCGTGGCAGGAGATGCCCGCAGCGTAGCCGAGGCATTTCGGCCCGAGGATCGCGTAAGGGCCTCCGTAGCAGAAGCCCATCGCCACAGCGCGTCCGTTGAATTTCAGCAGTGTGCTGAGATGCGCCAAGGTATCCGCCATATCGCCTTCGCCGGCGTTGATCTTCTCGCGGCGAGGCTGCGAGCGCTGCACGGCGCGGTCATCGCCGCGCGAAAGCGGCCCCGGAACGGAGCGCCAGAACAGGTCGGGCGCCGCCGCAATGAAGCCGTGCGCCGCGAACTCGTCAGCGATTGCGCGGATGTCCGCATCGACGCCGTGAACGGCGGAGGCAAGCACAACGGCGGGAACCGGATCGTCGGTCTTAGGCGTGACCAGATAACAGTGAAACTTGCCTCCGTCACTTGAGCGGATACTGATCGTCGTGCCCGACATGGCGTGCCTTCGTCTGCTTGATTTGAGTCGCCCCCAGCCACCGCTGGCGGATTGGGATAGCCGGTTAGGATGGCTTCGCGCCAAAAAACGTGATTTCTCGATCTCGCGCCTGGAATGTGCCATCATGCGAGAGCAACGAAATCATGCTCACCAAGCCCCTGCAAAACCAGGCACACGGCTGAGGCTTCACCAGCGTTCGTGACAAGATGAGGACGTCCCGGACGAACAGCGTAGGTCTGACCCGCTGTCAGACACACTTCCTCCTCAGGCTCATGCGTGAAAATACGTATCGATCCATCTATGACGTAGAATGTGTCCTGCACCTCGCTGTGGTAATGCCATGGCACCCGTTGCGTCGGGCCTATCTGTAACTCGGCGTCCGAAAGCCTGGCCGAGTGGCGTAGTGCGAGCGACGTTCAATATCATAGTGCCGACTTTGCGGCCTTTATCGATTGCATGTGGGCTCTCCATTTCTACGGAATAGCGCAGCAGCGGCCATTCTCACTGCGGTCTGATGTTGGCCACTCGGATCACCTTGCCCCACTTCTCGGTTTCTTCCGCAAGAAGCTTTCCGAAATCGGCAGGAGAGCCTCCCAGCGCCGTTCCGTGCAGGTCGGCAAGCCGCGCCTTGATCTTCGGGTCGGCGAGGCCGGCATTGATCTCATTGTTCAGCCTGTCGACGATTTCGGCGGGGGTATTCCTGGGCGCGCCGAAGCCGAAAATGGAGCTTGCCTCGTAGCCCGCCACGAACTCGCCGACGGTCGGGATGTCCGGAAGCGCCTCCGAGCGGGTCGCGGTGGTTATCGCGAGAGCGCGCAGCTTGCCGGCGCTGACGTAGGGGATCAACAGGGCCGCGTTGATGAACAGCACCTGCAACTGCCCGCCGAGCAGATCGGTCAGCGCGGGCGCTACGCCGCGATAGGGCACGTGCACAATGTCGAGGCCGCCGGCCTCCAGCTTGAATAGCTCGGCAGTGATGTGGGTGATCCCACCGACACCGCCCGACCCGTAGGAGAGCTTGCCCGGATTGGCCTTGGCATAGGCGATGAACTCGGGAAGCGTCTTGGCCGGAACCGAGGGATGCACCACCATGACGAGGCCGCCGCGGATCAAGCCCGCGACCGGCGTGATGTCGCGAATGAAATTGAAATCGAGTTTATCGTAGAGGGTCGCATTGATGGCGTTCGGAGTGCCGACCAGGAGCAATGAGTAGCCGTCCGGAGCCGCACGCACTACCGCTTCGGTGGCGATGTTGCTGCCGGCGCCCGGCCGGTTCTCGATGACGAATGGCTGGCCGAGCCGCTCCGACAACCGCTGACCGATCAGGCGCGCGAGGATGTCGTTCGGGCCTCCGGCAGCAAAGCCGACGATGATGCGCACTGGCCGCGACGGATAGGTTTGTGCCCACGCCAAGCGCGACGGGGTAGGGAGGGCAGCAGCACCCGCTGCAAGGTGCAGGAGTCGGCGACGGGAAAGTTCCACAACTTGCTCCTCAGTTCCGCACCTGTAAGACGTGCGGCTCTGTTGCCGCCTATCCCCGTTCGGCCGAGACGATAGTTGATGCCAACATAAGCGCATAAGGCTATTCTCTGATGGCGTCATCTCAAATCGGAAATGAGTGATCTTTATGCAGTTGAGCGATCGCATTGGAAGTCGGATGAAGCTGCAAGACCTGCACGTGCTCATGACCGTGGTGCACGCCGGCAGCATGGGGAAGGCGGCGCAACTCCTCAATACCACGCAGCCGAACGTTTCCAGGTCAATCGCGGAACTGGAGCGTACACTCGGGGTGCGCCTGCTCGACCGCAACCACCAGGGAATCGAACCGACCGAATACGGCCGCGCCTTGCTCGATTGCGGAACAGCTGCATTCGATGACTTGCGCCAAGGCGTGAAGAACATCGAGTCTCTGGCCGACCCGACGGCTGGGGAAGTGCGGATCGGAACTACCGCCTTTCTGGCGGCGAGCTTCGTTTCCGCTCTCGTCGATCGGCTCAGTCGGCGCTATCCGCGCATCGCATTTCATATCGTGACTGGATACATGGAAACGCTGCAGGGAGAACTGAGTGCGCGTAACGTCGATCTTCTGCTCCTACGGAGCACCGGTTCCCTTGCAGACGAACGATTGAATTTCGAATTTCTGTTTGATGACTCCTATGTCGTCGTGGTGGGCGCCCAAAATCGATGGGTTCGGCGGCGAAGGATCGAAGTTGCCGACCTGATGAATGAATCGTGGGTGCTGCCACCACCAGAAAGCGTGATTGGGTCGATCGTTAGGGAAGCCTTTCACACCAGCGGGCGCGATTATCCTCGTGTGACCGTCGTCACCGATTCCCCTCATATGCGGATTAGTCTCTTGGCGACCGGCCGTTTTGTCACGATTTTTCCCGCTTCCGCATTACGACTTCTCACCAAGCGCTCGGAGCTCAAGGTCTTGCCGGTTGAATTGCCAATGGCCCGACGGCCAAATGGAATCGTTACGCTGAAGAACCGCGCTCTCAGCCCCGTCGCCAGACTTGTCATCGACTGCGCGCGCGAACTCGCCAAGGCTCTGGCCAAAAGAAAATGATAAGGCGCCGTCGGGTTCTGACGGATTGTGTTGAAAAACTTGGCCAATAGGCCGTTCGCAACGATGCCGAGAGGCAGGCGCGCGCGGGCTCTACAGTGCTTTAGGCGGGCTGCAGCGCAGGGCTCGGGATCAGCTTTGCGAGCTTCCGGAGATTTTGGGCGGTGGCCGCCAAAAGGAACTCGTCTCGAGCACCCAATGGGCCTTTCAGCCTGAGGCGGTCGAGGCGCAGGATGCGCTTGAGGTGCGCGAAGAGCATTTCGATCTTCTTCCGTTCACGCCGCGACGTCACGTAAGCGTTGGTCTTGGCGATTTCGCGCGCAACTCTCGAGCCTTTTCGTGGATTGAACGTGGGACCTTGCGGGAGGGCATCTTCGGACAACACCGGGGCTTGAGTTCGCAAGTGTCGCAGTCATGTTTGCTGGCCCGGCAGAGCAACGTTGTCCCATCGTTCACAAGGGTGCCGGTGGAAGTCAGCACCTTGCCAACTGGGCAGATGTAAACGTCGCTCTGTTGATCGTAGAAGTCTTCACGAGAGAACGTCCCGTCGGCACGCCCTGATTTATCAAAGACCGGAATGTGCGGCTCGATCGCGCGCTCGTTGACCAATCACCCCAGCATCTCCGCTGCCCCGTAAGCAGTGTCGGCTACAACGCGCTCGGGACGGAGCTCAAGGCGCGCTCTTCGGTACGCTCAATCATGGTGCGCGCCGCACCGACCTCGGCCTGCCGGATCGCTCGCGTCGCCTCGACGTCGACGATGATCGCGACCTTCAGGTCGATCAGATAGTTGTTGGCGTGGGCAAAGAAGGCATGTCCTTTGTGAGCGCCGGTCCATTGCGCGGCTGGGTCCGACTTGGCAATGAACTTCGGTACTGTGTCGCTCGCCGCCCCCCAGGCCGATTCATCCAACGTATCGAGATACTCCCGGACGGATCGGCGCGTCCTCGCAAGGGTTTCCCAGTCAACCTCATCAGTTCCAGCAACAGCGCGCTGCTTGTTAGCGTCGGCGGCAATCAAGCTGGCATCGACCGCAAAGGCGACGCCGTCGACTAATCCTTCTGCGATGCAGCGCTGGACCACCGTCTCGAACAGCTTTCGCAGCAGATCGCAGTCCCGGAAGCGGCCATGCCTGTTCTTGGAGAAGGTCGAGTGGTCCGGCACCTCGCCCTCAAGACCGAGCTCGAATGGGGCCTTCGTGCGTTGTACAACGAGGTTTGAGAACGCCCACAGGACCGTTCTTCGCGAGGTTCTTTATCGATATCATCCTTGGTTTGGCTGCCGAGTTTGCGTTCATGGGGC
>NZ_JADPJJ010000001.1:0-32303 GCF_023073375.1 Bradyrhizobium sp. 197
TTCGTTGGCAGATGCGGCTCTATCTGAGCCCACTGCTTGTCGTTGAGCCAGAACAGTCCTTTGCGCATCGAAGTCCCCCGTGCCGAATCAACTTGGCACCAGGGAATCAGAACTCGCTAATTAGGTACAGACCCTAATTGAAATGACGCGCGACGAATATGTCGAGCGGTGCAAGCAGCGGGCTGTCAGTCATCTCGACCGAGCTGATCTTAGGAACTCGGTCGCCTCGTTTGTGCGCAGTATGAACGCGCTTCCCGATTGCGAGTTGCCAAACTACTTGGCAATGCTTGGCGGTTCGCTTCTGACGGCGAACGATGCGCTCGGCCGGAGAACGCTCATTGAAGGATTGAGGTGATGGTCCGATGATCAAGCCAGCGAGGGTCTAGGCCCGGTCAATTTCTTGGGGAGGGGATGGCGCACTACCGAGCTTACCTTTTGGATCACGACCGCCACGTTATAAGCGTGGCCAATTTGCAGTGTGCCGACGAGCAAAAAGCACAGGAACGTGCTCAGCAGCTAGTTGATGCCAACGACATCGAGCTATGGCAACTCGACGGACGTATTGCGGTGTGTTTGAAGCCGCCACAAGCCGAGCCTCGCACGTGGCAGGACAGGCAAGACCGCGGCGCCCTACAGACAAACGAAACGTGCGTGAAAGTTAAGCGCGCGTCTCAGTCCTCGGCTTCGGTTGATTGCGGATCACAGGCGCGGGATAGCTGGGAAAGACGCTCGGCATGGGCTGCAAGTTGCCGACATAGCGATTGACCACGCGGAAGATGACTCTTGAGCACTCCGACACGGAGCAGGTTTGCGGGCGCGGTCAACTACCAACCCTCGCAATTGATCTAGATGACGGAAGCATGTCACCTATCGATTGATGAAATCGGCCGGTCTACACGTTAGGCCCGTCATCACAAGGAAGTGGCATGCAAGACCGATTAGCATCTGTTCGCGCCAACGGCCCTGATCAATCCGCTGGTTCCTCACCTGCTGAAATGCTGCGGGCCGAAATCTGCTGCCGCAGAGAGCTATCGTTCCTCATGGAAGCGCATGATGGTCTCTCCGCCGCAATCGCTGAGCGCGCGGGGTTCAAAGGCCTCTGGGCGTCCGGCCTGTCAATTGCCTGCTCCCTGGGCTACCGCGATGCCAACGAAGCGTCGTGGAGCCAACTCGTAGATGTAGTCGAGCGGATCGTGGACTCGAGCGGACTGCCTGTGCTCGTTGACGGAGATGGCGGCTTCGGGAATTTCAACAACGCGCGCCTCGTGACACGCAGCCTCCGTCAGCGTGGAGCAGCCGGCGTGGCGCTCGAGGACAGTTGCTTTCCGAAGATGAACTCGTTTGTTGGGCATCGGCACCCCCTCGCCGATATCGACGAATTCTCTGGCCGCCTCCGGGCAGTGAAGGATACAGTCGCGGACGACTTGATCTTGGTGGCAAGGATCGAGGCGTTGATTGCTGGGCATGAGATGGACGAAGCACTTTCGCGCGCTCACGCCTACGCCGACGCGGGAGCCGATGCGATCCTCATTCATTCGCGAAGGAGCACCGCGGACGAAGTCCTTTCGTTCGCGCGCGCTTGGCAGAACAGACTGCCGGTCGTGATCGTTCCGACGAAATACTATCGAACACCGATTTCTGTATACCGAAAAGCCAGCATCTCTACGGTGATCTGGGCCAACCAGTCTATGCGAGCGGCAATAGCGGCAATGCGTCAAGTCTGCGGTCGCATCATCGCTGAGGAAAGCACCGCGAGCATTGAGCCGCACATCGCTACTCTCGAGGAAGTCTTCGAACTGTTCAAGTACGACGAACTCGCCCGTGCGGAAACGCGATATTTGCGTCCCGACGCTGAACTGCGCAAATAGGGTTTCGTCGACACAGGAGCGCATTTTCGTTGTCCACCTACTGTCCTGGACTTCCTCCTAGCTGGCCAAGTTCGACTGCAATCTCAAATGCCTAATCATTGCACTGAGATGTCCTGAGATAGCGTAGCCCGCCTCACTCAACCGAAATGCGCAGTTTGCCATCTCGGCAGCTCGAGGCACCGGATCCAGCGCCTCCCTTCTCTCTGGTGAAAGGACCGACGAGAACCATTTGTCTGTCTTAACGCTTGGGCTCCATTTTCAGATGGCTCCGGCAGACCTGATCTCGCTTCAGCACGCCTAAGCTGGCGCAAGAAGTCCGTCGGTGTTTCACCTTAGAGGCGCGACGAAAAAGGAACTAAACTGTGACCGATGCTCCCAAGAACGCCATCATTCTGGCCGCTGGCTGCGGCTCTCGCCTGCGTCCTCTGACAGATCTGCGGCCGAAGTCGCTGGTCGAGGTCAACGGCACTTCGATTCTTCACAACGCTCTGCACAATCTGGAAGCTGTCGGCGTGGAAGAGGTGACGATCGTGGTGGGTTACCGCAAAGACGCCATTCAATATGCCTGCGGTAGCAACTTTGGCGAGCTCAAAATCAAATATGTCGAGTCGACCGTCTTCGACCGCACCGGAAGCGCCTATTCTTTGTGGCTGGCGCGCGACGCTCTTATCTCCGGAGACTGCTTTCTTCTCGAGGGCGACGTCTTTTTCGAAGAGGATGCGCTGCGACACTTGATGGTCTGCCGGGGGACCGACGTAGCTGCAGTCGTTCCCTTCGATGATTCAATGGAAGGGTCGGCCGTCCTGTTGTCGCAGAACGGCTTCATCTCAGGTTTTCGACTGAAGCAAACCGCGGCAGATCTTGTTGCGGATGGCCCAAAGCTTTTCAAGACGATGAATCTCCTACGGCTTTCGGCGCCGACACTCAAGGCAACGATCGTTCCGACACTGGACGATATCATCGCCGCTGGAGCTAGGCAGACCTACACTGAAGAACTTTTGGGTTATCTGATAGAGAGGCGAGGCCTACAGCTCGCCGCGGCGCGATGCGACGGCCTCAGCTGGTACGAAATTGATAATGCTGACGATTTGGAGATTGCCGAGCGCATTTTCAAGGACCGAACGAATGCCTACGCGGCGAGACGTGATTTGCAAACGAGGTGAGAGTTCAATGCTGAAATACCTTTGGGATCCAGCGAACGCGATAACGATCACAGGTCTTCTCTTTTCCTCCGCCAGCCTGTTTTTAGCTCTCTCTGACCGCCTGGAGCTATGTGTGGCAGCGGCGCTTTGGGCTGTTCTATCGGACCACCTGGACGGGTTTGTGGCAGGTCGCACGAAAGGTCGGGATCCAGATGTCGCAAAAATGGGAGCGAGCCTCGACGGGTTTGCAGATATCGTCTATGGAGCCGTTGTGCCTGCGGCAGTTGTGGTGCAAGTCAGCCAAGCTTCACAAGTCGCGTTTGCGACCGCAACCGCTCTACTGGTGACGGGAGCAATAAGGCTTAGCTACTTTGCGAACTTTGGCAGGTCGCGTGATGGACGGTTCTTGGGCATCCCCTTATCATACGACGTGCCGCTCCTGGCGCTTCTATTTCTTTTTAAGCCTCTTATTCCTGCTGAAGCATTTCCGGACGTCGTGAACATTGCCTTCTTGCTGCTCGCTATAGCGCATGTCGCGCCTCTTCGCGTGCCACCACTCAGCGCAACAATGTATACGGCAATAAGCATCTTCGCCGTCGCGTCATCGGTGCTTTTAGCCAGTCGCTCCTTTTGATTGCGGATGGAAGTATGATCCAGCGACTGGCCTTCTTGGGCTTGCAGGCTTCACTCCATGCAGGTCACATGATGACGTGTAGTCTCGTCAACCGCGGCGTGCACCAGACTTGCTGCCGAGAACATATCCGCGCGGATCGGCACCGCTCGATGCTTGTTCGCCGGGAGCTTGTCGGGAGATCGCGACCATCCTACGATTTTCATTTGCCCTGAAACGTTGAGCTAGTCGCACTCATGAACACCGCAGCACAAATCGCCGCATCCCTTAGGCCGGACGAGGTTTCTGACCTGGTCAACCGATTCCCCGGCGGCTATTGGAAATATGACGTCAAGGACTTCGTCCTTCTGGTAAATCCATATTTTCCGCCGCAGGCGTTCCTTGACGAACTTAAGAACGCTCTACCGCGGCTTATTACTTGCTATCCCTCTCCTAATTCGCAGCTGATCCAGCTTCTTGCGGATGCGGTGAAGACGCCGGCTAATAATCTTGTCATTTGCAATGGCGTGGCTGAACTGATTCCCATCCTCCTTGGCCGACTGGGTTTGCGGATTGCTGTCCCGGTCCCAACCTTCAATCCCTATGAAACCACCGCCTTGCCCGGGCGGTTGTCACGCTTTTTCCTGTCACCGCCAGATTTTGAACTCGATGTGCACCGCTATGCAGCATTTGCGCGTGCAAATGGTGTCGACGGCGCAGTCGTGATATCGCCGAATAATCCCACTTCGCGGATGGTTCCCTATGCGGATTTACTATATCTGGCTTCCGCGCTTCGAGCTCAACAGCAACTCCTACTGATCGATGAGTCATTTATCGAGTTTAGTGAGCTCGGGCGAAGTGCAAGCCTGGAAAATCACTTGCTGGAATTTCCCAATGTGATCGTTCTCAAAAGTCTTGGAAAGATTTACGGGACATGCGGTTTACGGATCGGGTATGCGGCATCAGCAAATGTACAGACGATGGACGAAATCAGAGCCGCCCTTCCCACGTGGAATGTTAATACGTTTGCTGAGTTTTTTCTAAGCAAGCTTCCTTACCTGGCGCACGCTGCAAAGCAGAGTTGGGTGAGGGTGGGCAGCGACAGGGACAAACTATACGCAGACCTGCGCAGCATCGACGGAATGAGAGTTCTGAAGCCCGACGCAAATTTCGTGTTCTGCGAACTCCCGCCCCATTGGCCGGATGGGGACGTGATCGCCTCAACACTCTTAAAAGATAGACGGATATTGATCAGGCACAATGGCGGCAAGACTCTTCAGAATGGCAAACGATTCCTGCGCATCGCAAGCCGCACTGAAGACGACAATAGGCTTTTGGTGGAAGCACTGAAAGACATCTCTGATTAGCGCAACCGACGCCGGTACTAAGCCTTCTCATGGCTGATCCAGAAGGAACGAAACTTTAGTTTGGGGCCAGAGCTGCGATCACAGAAAACTCGATTACGCTTTTCTTCTATCTGGTCGGTCGAGCGGAATCAAAGCAGATCAAGGCGCCCCGGCAACCACATCGCGGGTCTCTTCGCGCGGTCGGCGACCACAATCTTCCAGCGCGGATCGGCTATGTACAGCACTTTTCATGCTTGCCTAATCTGGTATGTGACACAAGAGCGCGTCCGCGCTGGCGGACGGAAGTCCGCCACGCTCAATAAGGCGCGAAACTTGCCCCATCGGGTCACATGCCCATCCTCAAGCCACGCACACTGAGTCTGCTGTCCAAGTGCGAGCGTCGTTCTCCCGGACAAGCCTCATCATTTCCACCTTCGCGATGTTCTACCTCGCCCACCGGGCGTTGACCGTCTGAAAGCGGGTTCTCCCGATTCTCGGAACGAGGTATCTGCATTAAGTCGTCATGCGCTCGTCTATTGGTGTTGCCATCTCGTAGTCCGCCTGCCTCATGCCGCGAGCGACAGCTTCCGTTCCTTGTAGTCTCGCCCCCGACAATCGATAATCCTTAGTAACTCCGCTGTCCCGTTGCGCCCCTTGGCCGACGCGATGCCGAGTTCGGCCAGGTGCTCGCGCAGTGCATTGCTCAACATTGGTACGCTGGCGCACCAGCGATTGTCGGGTCCGGTGCAGCATCAAAACGGCTGCTGCTCCGTCGTCTCCTGACCGGGACAAAACGCATCGGCGGCCGCGTCACAGCCTCACAGATTGCAGCCGCATCATTCGCGTCGTTCTTACTGCGGTTGAGGTAGGCCTTCACATAGCTCGGAGGTGTCAGTCTGACCGTATGTCCAAGCGCCTGAAGTTCGCGGCCCCAATGATGCGCTGACGGTCATGCTTCGATCCCAACCAAACAACGTGGCTGCTGGCAAAAATACTCCAGCACCTTTGCCCGACTTACCCGCTTCATCAGGACCGCGCGCGTGACATCGATCCAATGCACCTGGAACAGCGACTTAGCCAAATCCCGACCAATCGTGCTAAGCTCGCCCATGGACGGCTCCCTCAACGGGCAGATCACGCTTCCCAGCACGCCCGGCATGTTCCGGCGGTACCAACTTGGTCGGCTTGGCGATGTCAGGCGTGCTGAGCAACATCGCCGATGTCCCGACTGGTCACAAGTATGAACTGCAGATGAGGCAGTGACGACCATCTTCGAGACCGGCCGGTCCAGTGGCCCGCCGCAGCCTTGAGCAGCGGCATGCCATCGAGCGCCGGTTCGTCGGGCTCGACCAGATACGTCAGCAAGGCGCCAGGTGTATTGCGTTTGATTTTAGCCAGATCAGCGCGGCGGTGGTGACGATTACTCACAGTGATACCTCGTCGTCTCCCGCAATCGTTTCTGTCACCCAGTTTGTCGTCGTAGCAAGCCATCTGGTGGTGCCTTGC
Organism: Bradyrhizobium sp. 197; assembly: GCF_023073375.1. Classification (NCBI taxonomy): domain Bacteria; kingdom Pseudomonadati; phylum Pseudomonadota; class Alphaproteobacteria; order Hyphomicrobiales; family Nitrobacteraceae; genus Bradyrhizobium; species Bradyrhizobium sp. 197. Next base: position 6,473 of record NZ_JADPJJ010000001.1, read on the forward strand.
GTGGTGGGCGTGGCGCGCGGCGGTGCATCATGCTGTAACGCTAGCTGTAACGCCAAACGCTCGCGGCATGCGCGCGTTCTGCACGCCCCCGAACAGAACCGCGAGCTGGAGCGCTGCAGCCTTTAAGCCCTGCCGCACTGCTCGCACGTCCTGCACCGTTCCGGAGGACTCTCGCCCTCGTCACGAACGTGGAAGACACGGCGGCTCGTGTGTCGGGCATCGAACCTGAACTCACGACGACGCTCCGGCAAAACACCCAGACGCTGGGATAACCGTTGCCCAGCGCAAACAGCTCACCCGTGTTCGGATCGAGCCGATAGGCCGAGGCGTCGATCGTAACCCCGTCGACGACCACGCTCGCAATTGCCGCCACCGGCGTCCGGTCAAGAACAAGCTTCTCCGGCGCGACGTCATACTGCTCGTGCCAAAAGGTCTCGACCGCGGTCTCCCGCACCAGGCGGAAGCCCAGCGCGGCCTCGATGTCGTCTGAGGCCTCCTCAATCTTCTTCTGAAGGATAGGGTCGCTGGTCGTGGTCCCGCTCGGAATGCCGAGTTCCAATTTCACCCGTTCAGCGCGGTATCTGACGCGGGCGATGCGACAGTGACGATCGATCTCATGCGGCCTCTGGGTGGTTAATCGACGAGCAGCGGTGGGCTGACGTGTGACTGCTGGCTCGCCTCGATTCAGAACGGCACAGCCGGGGTCAGAATCTCAAACAAGGTAAATGCCGCCAAGCCCAACCGCTCGGCGCCCAGAGGGAGCGGCTTGCGTCAACATCCGGGAATTCTGCGGCCGACAAGCGGCTTGGAACGACTTCCCCATTGCAAAGTTTTCCCGTTGCCCAGCCAGCGGGTGACTGCCTTTCCCAAGGGGCAGCCTCAAGACAGCCCAGCTTCACCGCCCTGAAGCTGGGGTCCTTTTGCTCTCTCAATGGTCTCGGACCGCGCTGACCGAAGCAGCCACCCTGCGGCAATTAGCCTGACGTATTGAAATCCGATATTTACCCATGATAGTTTTCACTTTTACGCTCGCGCTATTTGCTCTGAAGCCGTCCTGATAGTGCTTTTTGTGCTGGGGAGGACATTATGCGAAGCTCTCGCCCAATCTTTTGTGCCCGACGACTTAGTGAACTCATTTCTCAGCTCTCAGAGTTGGAAGATCTTCGAGATCTGGTCGAAGAAGCTGAGCGAAGCGCCCGAGGTGTGCCTCCACTACGCTGGACACATCCTCCGTCGCGCCGCGTTCGACGTGGTGAACGGGTCGCTTTGTCTGTTCGCCTCCGTCGCCACGCGGCACTAAGGGGGAATGCAGGAGCTATCAGCTCCCCCTGACAACGACAACCAAGTCGATTGGGCTTTGCCGGAGCCATTCCTGGACGGATGGTGGGCTTCCTCCTAAGCCTCTCCAAACGCTGGCTTGAAGAGATCGATCGAATGCTGGTGGACTACCCACCGTGAGAAGACACCTGACAGCCCTGTCGGACTATTCTTATCGTGGCCATAGCCCATGCAACAGAAGGGCCGTTCGCCAATGGACGAATTCGCGATGCTTCTCGCCGAGCTGGACCGGTGCAAGGCGGAATTTCAGCACCTGCAGAACGAACTCAATCTCGCGACCGGCGCCGGGCCGACCGACATAGTAGCGCTTCAACACGCGGCCCGCCGGATGAGCGGCATCGCAGCCCGCCTCGAGGCTTTGACGCGCGCGATCTCGAAAGGTACGGCCAGCGGAGTACATTGAGCACTCCCCTCCCTTTCCTTGAAGGGAGTGAAGGCAACCGTCGAGAAGGCGACCTACGAACGCCATTACGGGGCTATGACCCGAATCGGGAAGAATAGCGCCACAATCACGAGACAAACGCCAAGTCCAGAGATCGCAAGGTTCATCGCAATCCAAAACTGATTCAGACGTAGAACACTCAGTTTCGGAAATTCTCGCGTGTTGTCATCATCCGCGATCCGTCTGATGCTTCTCAGAGGTGACCCTGGAAGCAGCGCATCATAGGCATCACGATAGCCCCGTGCGCGCCGCGTGTGTAGCTGTATCCGCTCGTATTGCTTCGCGGAAAACACTGCTCCGAACATGCCGAGCAGAACGAGTAGCAGTGCAGGCGGCAGGTCCAAAGGACTCAGCGTCTTGTCCGAAGTCATGAAGGCGATGACTGCGCCCGAAATGCCTATGAATGTAGATGCTACCGCCGCTCGCTGCGTCTCGTGATGACGCGCTTGGATCGAATTCTCTGAGTACATTTTCCAATGCGCATCGCGCAAAGTGGAGTCGTGTTGATCAGGCACTGGACCCTCCCGGCGCAGGAGCGAGTTTCCCAACAAATGAACGGCAATTAATGCTTTAGACCACAACATTAGCAGAAATACCACAGGTTGATAGGCAGTCCCTATGTGCTCACCCCTGAAGGGAGTCTAGCCGAAAATCTGCGCCGGAATAGCGCCGCTGTTATTGGGGTCCACCCGTATACTTGTCAACCGTCGACATGAGCGGCTTCGAGGTCGACAGATTGAACATCAGCCCGAACCGACCATCGGGACCAGTCTTGTCCGGCTCGTCGATCAGCTCGTAGAGATCGATCCACTCGATGAACGAATACTGAAAGAACTTCGCCAGCATCGCATCCAGGTTTGAGTTGCAGGCCGACATCGACGCAGACGTCGAGGTGTTGACGAACGTTGAGTCGTAGATTTCGGCGCCGTTCATCTCATTGATGGCGACTGGAACGCCGTAGCTCGACAGCTTTGTGAACAGGTTGAAATTGGGACGAACTCCGCCCCAGTAGTTCGTCGGGTCCACGCCGGCATGCTCGTAATAGTGATAGCCGAGCACATCGATCTTGACGCCATTCGCCTTCATGAAGTCGATGTAGCCGAACATCGTCGATGTGGTGCCGACGATGCGCCGAAGGTTTCTGCCGGTGTCGCGGCGTACCTGCTCGATCGCGTCCGACATTCCCCGCAAGAGATTGGCGAAGTCGGCCATCGACGGATATGCCGCGAACTCGGCAGAGGTCCACCCCTTGCCGAACAACGGAGAGCCGTTGGCATCACGGACGGTCAGATTGATCTCATTACCAAGTTCCCAGTCGCCGACTGAAGATGCGAACTGGCGAACAAACGCCAGGGTCCGATTGTAGCCCTGGGAGTAGATCGCAGCAGCTTCGCCGGCAGGATACTTGCCGGCATCGGTCTTGTCGCCCCACATTAGCGGAAGCGCCAGCACAGGTTCAAGAGTGACGCCATAGTTGGCGGCAAGGCCCACGATCGAGGTGAAGCGCGTCGCTACCCATGGATCAGTGTCAGCCGCCAGAGGAATGGTCAGGCGGTATCGCTTGAGTTTATGTGCGGCGAGCGTCTTGAAGACGTCCTCGTCATTGATCTGGCGGTACGCCCCGGAGGCAAACATGGAGTGGCCATTGACGCCGATTTGAACTGTCAAGTCTTGTTCCTTGATTGCGCGAGGAAAGAAGAGGACGCCCGACGTTTTGCAGCAGATCTGATTTCGGGCGCGGCGGGGTAAAGGAGGAGAAACCCCCGCCGCAGTCGGGCCGTAGCAGTCGGCCGGCGCTCTGTGTCGCCGCTCTCTGTTCTGTACTCCGAGTATGGTTGTATTTTGGCCAACTCTCCCTGAGGGAGTGGAAGGACTGCCATTGCGCGAACCAAGTCGCATCGACAGTCGCGCAGATGAAGACAATCTTACGGAATAACCTTTACGAACAAACTATGCGTCTAACTACCGAGGAGAGCGAACCGCATGTTGCTAGCCACATAGATTGCGCCGAAAACTAACGCCGGCTGGAGGCAAGCCCAAGGGAACGGCTGATGCCAAGAACTATCCAGGAACAACTGGACCAAGTGGAACGTGATATCAAACTTTACACAGAATACGATAATGCCGAAAAAGCACACTTCGATCGCGAGTGTTACCTTTGGACCGCGGAAGATCGCATCGAGTGGCAGGAGACGCAGCTTTCCAATGCGGAATATCTTCGCGAATTAAACGACGAGCGCGTTGCGTTGCTTAAGCGGCTAAAGGGGTGAACGGCTGTTTGAGAATACGCGCAGCGCGGCTCCCTGATTGGATGAGAAGTGACCCGTGTGTTTTACTGGCCACTTCGGACGGGCCCCCAGATGATACTTAGGCCGATGTCGATAGGCGAAACACCCAAGACATGCGTTTTCTGCGGAGGGGGGCCGTTCTCTCACGAACACATTTGGGCCGAATGGATACAAACCTACGTCTCACGAGCATTTTCGAAGCGAATGCACACGGCTTCATTCAGTGGGACTTTGCACGCCGAACGGATTTGGAATGGCGACATGCTAACCGACACGATCCCTTGTGTGTGCGGACGTTGCAACCGCGGCTGGGTGAGCAGGTTGCAGACAAGAGCAAAGCCGCACATCGTTCCTTTTCTGCAGGCTACTTGGCCCACTCTAGATCGCTGGGCTTCAAGGTCTCTTGCGGCATGGATCACCATGTTCACAATGGTCTAAACATCTCCATCCTCTGTTTGATTGAACGCGCGACCGCGACCACCGCGTCGGTCCCCTGCCCGATCGCGTTGTTCAGATTGAGCATGCCGAAGTCAGGCCTTATTTCGCAGCGGCCACAATTCAAGCGGGCCGCCGCGACTCTTCCGCAATGAGACGTGGCCGACTCATCTGGCGGCGTTCCGCTCGCATAGACAAAGTGGCGGCGATCTCGCTCCTGCCGGAACTGGCAGGGGGCGCCGCTCAGTTTTTCGAGTATTCTTTGCCGCTTCGGCGAGAAGCTCTTCCCAGCTGAAGCACTCGGCACGCACTCCATGCGGTTACGACCTGTCGAGATCGGGTCCTTCAAAGAGAAAAGGCCAAAGGACACGGTCATGAAAACGCCCTTTAACGTGCACGGAGGCGAAGATGTGCGCGGCATCCCGTTGAGAGATCTAGATGTAAGCGAACCTAGACGATTTCAAGATGATAGCTTATGGCCCTGCTTCGAGCGGCTGCGAAGGGAAGATCCCGTTCACCACTGCCAAGACAGCCCACACGGACCATATTGGTCGATAACCAAATACCGCGATATCGTGGCCGTCGATACAAATCATAAGATATTCTCGTCAGCGCAAGGTGTCACGATCCTCGACGTGCCCGAGGAACATTGGACACCGAGTTTTATCAAGGCAGGTCCTCCCAAACATGCCGCGCAGCGCAACACCGTAAGTCCGATACTCGCATCGGACAATTTGGAAAAACTCGAAGGATTAATCCGCAGTCGCGCTAGAACAATCCTTGACGGCCTGCCGCGCAATGAAGCCTTCAACTGGGTCGATATGGTCTCGATCGAGTTGACGACGCAGATGCTGGCCACACTTTTCGACTTTCCGTTCGCGGATCGCCGGCTCCTGACGTACTGGTCGGACGTAGCCGTTGCAGCGCCGACGGTTGGGCAGGCGATCGACAGCTGGGGCAAGCGAAGCGCAATCCTGTCCGAGTGCTTGACATATTTTACTCGGCTTTGGCGGGAGCGGATAAATGCCGAGCCACGATTTGATCTCATTTCGATGATGGCGCACTCGTCCGGGACTCGGCATATGGAGCCACGTGAGTTTCTTGGCAATCTCATTCTACTGATCGTGGGGGGCAACGACACCACGCGCAATTCGATCACCGGTGGCCTGCTGTTCATGAACCAGCACCCCTCCGAGCTACGAAAGCTGCGAGATAATCCCGCCTTGGTGTCGAGCGCTGTGTCCGAGATTATTCGATACCAAACGCCCATCGCACATATGCGCCGCAACGCCACCGCGGACATCATCATGGGAGGCAAACAAATCAGGCGAGGCGACAAGGTCGTGATGTGGTACATCTCTGGCAACCGGGACGATGAGGTCATCGAGGACGCCAACAAATTTACGATCGATCGCAAGAACGTGCGCCAACATCTCTCGTTCGGATACGGCATCCATCGTTGCCTTGGTCGACATCTCGCGCGGCTGCAGCTTAGAATCCTCTGGGAGGAGATACTGAATAAGCGCATGGAGGTCGAGGTCGTTGGCGATCCGGAGCGCGTTGCATCGAACTTCGTGCACGGTTATTCCGCACTCCCGGTCCGAATCATAGTCTAGGCTGTGACGCCCTGAAATGATGCGTGAGCTACACGGCAGGACCGTCGTCGGGCTCTCTGATGACCAGTTACGCCATTGCACGCGCACTGGCGCGCGCCGCTGAAGATCGCCATCCCGGCTGGAGCCCGCACCTCTTGACCAACTTGGTCCGCCACTACGCTTCGCGTGACGCATCTCTCAAAGGCATCAAGTCCATGTCCGGGAACTCTGTCACAATCGGGTTCAGACCGGAGCACGGGCGTATAAGGTGATAGGTAAGCGGCAACGAGACCGCAAGCCGGAACCTTTGGTCGCAGCGGTCCTCCGGTGCCGGCTTATCGCTTCGAAGACAGCCGGTCCGGCGAATGCACTGTTCGCGATTCAGTGGCCTTCTGCCCGCGCAGAAGCCGGCCGCCGACCGGCGTGCGGCCTGATCCTGAACCCCTGCGGCCATTATCGTCGGCACCAACCCCAGGTGCAGCGCCCATCATCATAGCGGTGTCAGGCCACAATGAATGCGCGATCATCGCGATCCGTCATCGGCGCTGCCGGTCGATCCAGAGCCCGCGCGGGGCGACGAGCGGACCAACTTCACCGCATGGTCCGGCCTCGAGGGTGCGTGGCCACAGGTTCACATACACGCGTCAGCGACGGTCTGGGCCGGGCGAGGAGCATCAGTTCTTCTTCGGCACGAGGTTGAGACTGACAGCGCTGCAACTGCAGCGGAGCACTTCCTTGTCACCCTTGATAGGCGAAACGCAGAGGAATTCGCCGCAATCGGTGTTGGGGCACTGCATCAGTTGAAGCAATTGTTGAAACGAACTCACGACCGCAGCGAATTCCTTCGATTGCAGGTCCGCCCAGGCGTTGTAGTGAACCGCCTTGTTGATCATCCACTCTTCGGACTTTGTCGCCGCCACCCGCTTTTTGGATTCTATCTGGAGCGCTTCGGCATCCTGAATATTTTTCCCCCACGAGGAGGCGGAGTCGCGCGCCTCTTTGAGACGGGCCTTCCATGCGGCTAACACCCCGGGCCAGAGATCGCCCAGGTCGTATTGTCCGTTTCCATGATATTCGATGCGAGCGCGCAGATTATCCGCAAGGATCGTCGAGGTGAACTCCAGATAGCGTCGCAAAGTCCCTGCCGCCAAAAATACATTGTCATTGGCGAGGTGTTTCTGGATCTGCGTCCAGACGTGACCCTCGTTCCAGACCTGTGGGCCACTGTCGACCGTCCAGCCGCCAAAGCTAAGAGTGCTCTGAACCAGCTTTTCGCTCTGCATGAACTTGAGCCACACGCCGTCGTGAGTGGTCAGGACAAACTGCGTGTTTGGAAATTTCTGCTTCAGGAGCGCGCAAACCTCACGACGATGGCCGGCGTCGACCGACATCAGCACATCGTCGAGGACGGCAAGCGTAAATCCATCGCCGAGCGTGTGCTTCACCAGTGCAAGATAGAGGCAAAGCCCCATGCCATCCTGATGGCCCTCGCTGTGGTAGGCCCCGGGAGGAAATCTGCCTCGTCCGTAAAAGTCGACATCGAAGGCCAGTTTGCCCAATGATGCAGAGAGCTTGCCCTCGAAATTGGCCTCATCGTCGCGGTTGATGAAACTGTAGTATTCGGTGAAGTCCTTCTGCACCTTGTCGTAGATGCATTCCAACATTGCGGTGCTGACCGTACCGTAGTGGCTAAACACCGCAGAAGCTGTTTCGGCCTGCTGGGCCGCGATATTGAGGGCCTGCTGCGTCCCACGGCATTGATCGTATTTCTCCTGGGCAACGATCAAGAATTCCTTGGCTTCTTCCTCCTTTGAAGGGTCGGAGAGCGTTTCGATATAGGCCGCCAGACGATCGGCGGGCTGAAGCAACTCGACCGCGGGCGATGCCCCCAGTCGACCAAGGGCTTGCAGCGCGTGGGCGATCGCTGCCGGGTCCCGGACGACCTTGTCTAGTGTGTCGCGGTCACCGTCGAGGGCCTTTGCGTGGGACCGCAGCGACGTGGCATCTATAGGAGGATTGGCCTTTTCGCACCATTCGGCCACTTTGCCCGCGTCAAGCGCCATCGCCCGCAGGTGAGCCGCGAGAGGGTCGATCGCCAGGGCCAGTTGCTTCAATGCCGTCGAGGCCGCATCTGCCTTTGCGATCTTCTCTTGAAGATGTGTTGCCAGGAGGGCCATCTCCCAGGGACCGTCGCACAGTGGACAAGCGTCGCCTTCGACCAGCTCAAGACCCCGCTCAACCAAAGCGCGCTGCTTGACAACCCTTAACAGAGCCGGATCGTCCGTGAGCTGGGCGAGAGCGCCGACTGCATCCGACTTTGCGCCGGTTATGGTTATTTCCTGCGAGACAGCCAGCCTCTTCAGGAAGCTCGCAAGGTCATTCTTGGCGCCGAGCTTGGAGAATGGCTGCGACGCCTCGTGCTCGGCATCTGGATTGATGCCTACCTTCAAGGCATTTTCCGGCGCGAGGTCCGCCACAGGATCGAGCTTCAGCACAGCTCGACGAGCATTTACAGAAGCAAGCAGATCAGTTTTGTTTGGAGTGGCAATGCCGAGATGGTGAAAGAAATCGGACTTGCTCCGCCGATCCTCCACCTCGGCCCTTCCGTGGTCGCGTTTTGCATCGTTGGCGACGCGTTGGAGTGAGACCCGCAGCTTTTCGAGCTGATCAAGGCGCAGCAGCTCTTGGACGTATTGTGATCGTTTGCCTGCAGGAACGAGAATATATTTGATGATTTCTCGACGAGACAGGGCAAACTCAGGATGGGTTTCGAGCTGCGCCAGAAGCGCCCTGGTTTCAGCACTGCTTGGCTTGAGTACCGCGGCGCCTGGATTCTTGACGCTCCGCTCGATTATGAAGCTCTTTTTGAGAGCGGGCGCATAGACCTGCAGGCGAACGAGCGCGGTTTCGGGCTTTTTGCTCGCGTCGACGTGTGGAGCGTGCGCCTTGACACTCAGTTCCGCCGTGCCCGCGCCGCCGAGACGAGTGATGTTTCCGGTGAGGGCAAATTCGATCGCATCCACGATGCCGCTCTTGCCAGTACCGTTGGGCCCCGCAATGCCAAAACTCCTTCGGCCCAACGAGCGCTTGAGATGACGAATTCCACGGAACTCGACAATTTCGATTTCTTCAATCTGGATCATTGCTCGGCTCAGCAGCGCTGAAAATGGCCGCCCGTAGGCTCTCGGCGTCCAATTGATGATCCGCCAGTGCCTTTCGCAGCGCCGACAAAGACGTCCGCGAAAGGGTTTTCTGGTCCTCGAGCTTTTTTAAGAAGGCATCGACAACGGATGAGACCGTAGATGAAAAGGGAAGATCGTCAGCGGCCATATGGTTGCTATTCCTGGGCTGGCCACCTGCTTCTGTGCGGCAGCGTCAATCGCGAGACGTCTCGCCAAACAGCGATTCCGGACGTGGTCCTAATGGTTGTGCACAATGCGCCGCTAATGGCTTACGTTACTAGCCCTGCAAAGCCGCCCAGAACGCTTCGCCGAATGAATTGAGATTAGAACTGAGCCACCCATCTGGCGCGATGAAGCCGACTTAAAAGCGCGGCCTGAAAATCAATCAAGCCGACCGATCACCATCGAAAGAAACTGCGGTGACCTCGGCTTGAGTTTGACTTGAACTGAGTCAGCGAGCACACCGCGGAGGCCAAGCCGACGCGAACGAAGCAAAGAACGCTGCCCTCTCAAGCTTGACATATTATCCTGCCCCAGACCCGTGGCGGGGCTCGTTTTTACCCGCCACGGCAGCTGCGAACTAGGCTAGGCGACCGCAATGTTCGCAGCGCGAGATTCTGCCGTTCGATGTTATTGCCCTCGGTACACTTGTCGTTGTCGTGATAGACGCTTCGCGCACCAGGCTTCGTTGAATGAAATGGTGAAACTTTCGACATAAATTGGTCCCCGACGGAGATGGGTGCATTTGTTCGTATGTGGTAGCAAACATGGAGGTTTGAATTTGTGCAATGACTCTCAAGCCAGCGCTTAAATTTGGCGCTCCATCGAACTTTTCGACGAATTTCACCATCGATGACAGCAGACCGGCCCTTGCGGGACGCAGATCGAGCTTGAGTTATGTCAGGTGTTGGGACGGCCCACGACGCCAGCAAAATCAACATAGACTGCCTCACCGACCTGCACACGACGAAGGTGCTGCCGGTATGCACCCGGGAGCCCGATATTTCCTCGCACGATTGTGGGACTGGCGCGCCAAAGACGATGGCAGCGATCAGCTTTGTCGATCGGCAGTTGCGCCGCGTGCTCGATGGATGGGAGGCTGAGGGCGTCTCCCTTGGCGTGCACCTGATCACCGCCTCCGGTCATGGACATGTGACGGTGCATGCGCGGGCCGATCTATTTGAGACGCTCGAGGCTGCCGGGCTGCGCTGCGGCCCGGCACCGGCGGCCGGGATCCATGCCACGTCATACCTGGCCAAGTCGGAGCAATTTACCTCGCCGAGCTATCGGACGCCGTTATCCGCCGCACAGTAGGATCGATGATCGAGCGGCCCTGGTGTGGTCTGGTGTTTACCGCCGGTGGCGCGGCCTATGGCATTGCGGCGGGCAGCTTTGCCCGCCATTTGGTGTTCGCCGACCATGCCCGATCGGCGGACATTCTGTTCTCGTTCCGATCGGATGGTCTCGATCCATTTGGCCTTATGAGCCGCACCTGGAGTGCGGATGGGGCGGTCGGCTTCGGAGTGCACGGCGGGTGGCATGCCAACGAGATGTCGTCGGTCGGCATCTTGGCGGGACCGCTGATCGAAAAACGACTTCGTCTCGCAAGTTCCCTCAGGCATTTGCGACATTGCGCCGACAGTGCTCGGTCTTCTGGGCCTTTCGCGACGGGCAACGATGACCGGTCGTGCGCTCGCAGAGGTCTTTATCGATGATGGACAGGAGGACAGGACGTACCTCTTACGATTGAAAAGATATACGAGACCAGCAGCGGAAGGAGAGGATTGCACGTCGGGCCGAATTTGAGGCCAGATTACGTCGAGGAACGCTGAAGTCAGGAAGGCTTGAGAGGCAAGATCTGGGTTGCCGGCGGGCGGCGCCGCAGGCGTCGGCTCCAGCAGGGTCTCCACTTGTCTGAGCATCTCGGCGGAGGTCGCGATGCAAGGGAAGTGGCCGGAGAGCGTCACTTGTCCGAGCTTTCGAGCTTTATGGTTCAGCAGGCGCCTTGCCTCCCCCGAGTTGGAAGCGAGGACTGAGAAGGTCCTGCCGTTCGCCGCGAGGATCTCACCAAGTGATGGCACACCGACTAGATGGCCCTCGCTCGCGGCATCAAGGTGCTCGATCAGGCGCGCGTCGCTCGTGTCGACAGAGCGCGGTATGGGCGACTGCCTGTCGAGATATTGATCTCAATGATGCCGTGGCGATCCGCCGTCGCGCCAGTGACGAGGCTCATCAGCGCTATTCGTGTTTCGCTGGGCGAGACCGTGCGCTGCCTGGCCAGCACCGCACCGCGGCGCTGCAGCCTGACCAGATTCGGCGTCAATGATGGTTTGACGAGATCGGGTCGAAGCCCATCGAACAGCACGATGAGAACCCGATCCCGATTCGGTCGGTCGAACATGTAAAGCTTTCGTCTAGCTGGAACGTACGGACCGGGAGCGACCAGGACCTGGCTGGCGCAGCCCAGCGACTTGGAGCCGAGGCTGATCGCTAGCGCGAGCGCAATGCGGGTATGGCGCTCTCAGCCATGCTGACCAAAGCCCGGCCAGCGCGACGGTCCCTCCCGAGCCGGGATTAGCGGCGTGCGAGCCCCAGCAGCTCTCCTCAGCTGTAGATCGGCCCGGCTTGTCTAGAACGGAGGCTGCGGCGTCAGTGGTTTGGTCTGATTATGATCGCCTGATGCACCTCTGCGGGCACAGCGTGAAGCCACGGAATTCATCACAGGCCCCGAGGATCGCCCAATTCCGGCGAGGACGTCAGGTAGGATGTCCAGCAAGCCGTCGATAGCATGGCCTCGCAAGCAAGGGTAGCAATGCCGCGTGCAGGAGAACCTGCTCGGCGCCCTAGCCGATCCTGATCTGGTCGACGTCGCGATTGAGCCAGGAAGCGTGACTGATGCTGCCGGCGGATCGTTTCGCCTGGCGGCTTGCTTCCTACGAATGCGATGCATCTCGTGTGCTTGGCATTTCACAGCTGTGGCGCTCGCAGACACCGGTCGGCGTCTCGAAAATTTATATGCCCTGACTAAGCGTGATCGTATCGACGCCCGGTGCGCGCCGCTGGGCTGCTCGATTTGCCGGCGTTGCTCTCGAAGGGAGGGATCCGTTGAGCCATTCTGGCAGAAGTGACATGTTGGAAAGCCTGCAAATCGCCAGGGACGCCTTGAGGATTCCTACTCGCACTCAAACGAGCTAACCACTTTGGCTATCGTTTTTGAAATGAAATGATCGAAAATTACGATGCTAGTCGAGTTACTATCTCTTGTTATGTTATCCTTGCAGTCGCGCCGTGACGCGAAACCTTCAATTTTCAGTCCGGGCGTTCGCCCCGGTCACAACCGCACGGGCAAGCACCCGGGCATATCGTCGCCGCTGGCATCAGTGATGCGCGCGCCTCAGAGAGGGCGACTTGCTAAGTGGCGGAACCGCAGCACGAGGATCGCCGCATAGATTGTGAATCCGGTCGACAAGCCAATCCATATACCGACGGCCCCCAAACCGATCTTCAGACTGAGCCAATAGCTGAGGGAAAAGCCGATCGGCCACCAAGCAATAGTCGCAAACAGCAGCGGCACCCGCGTGTCCTTCAGCCCGCGCAGGCCGCCTGCCGTAATGCACTGGGCGGCGTCAGTGATAAAGAGGGTTGCGCCGACGATGAGGAGCGTTGCAGCGAGGCTGATCGTTGCCTCCGAATCGCGAGCCGTTCTGCCCAGAAACAGCTCCACGACCTCAAAACGCACGGTGATCAACGTAAGCGTTAGCGTTGTAGCTACGACCATACCGAGCAACATCGCCGCCAGATTCGCCCGCTTGACGCCTGCACGGTCGTCGCGGCCGGCGGCATGGCCAACGCGCATGGCAGCAGCCGTCCCAATGCCGAGATAAATCATAAACAGGGTCGAGGAAACCTGAACAACAATCTGGTGAGCGGCCAGTGCGCTGTTGCTGATCGAGCCCGCAACGAGTGACGTGGCTACAAATAGTCCCGACTCGATCAATGAAGCGATGGAGATCGGCGTCCCAAATGCGATGAGCTGCCGCATTGCGCGCCAATCGAAACGCCAGAGATCCGCAAGCACATGGTACTCACGGAACGGCCGGCGCAGTGCAGCGAACCACAAGCCCGCCAAAAACATGCCGCAGTTGACCAGCGTTGTCGCAAGACCTGCCCCGAACAGTTCCAACCGGGGCAGCCCAAGCTTCCCATAGGCCAGAATATAGACCAACAACGCATTGAGGGGGATGGCGGATAGCGTAATCCAGAAGACTGGCTGTGGCCGATTGACCCCACCCATGAAATTGCGGATAGCCAAAAACGCCAGTGCCGGAGCCGTGCCGAGGGCTAATCCGAAGAGGTATTGCTGGGCGAGCTGCGCCACATCTGGGGTCTGGCCCAAGGCAAGCAGTATTTGCTCTGCTCGCAGCGCCACAGCAATGATCGGGAATGACAGGATCAGGGCCAGCCATAGGCCCATGCGCAGCGAGCGCTGTACCGCGCCTAGATTATTTTCCCCAAACGCCCGCGCCGCCAAAGGCGCAATGGCACTTAGTAGTCCCACGCCGAATGTGACGCTAATGAGATAGAGCCGGCCTGCCAGCGCTGCCGCGGCGAGCGCCTCAGCGCTGATACGCCCGATGAAGGCAAGATCAGTCGTCATCATCGCAACCTGCGCAACCTGCGTCAGCACCATTGGCAACGCGAGCTTCGCGGTTTCGCCGAGCTCGATAGAGAAGCGACGGATAGCTGCCCGTCTCGTCCCTTCTGGTCGCCAGATTAATGCCGGCTTTGTCTTGGCTATCTTGTCCATATCATCAGGCCGCCGTTTGCCTCGGCGAACGAAATCCCGCTTCTGTCACGGGAGTATTACGTTCTGACTTGAATTCGCGGTCAGCCTGCGATGCTGCTCGCGGGCAGCCTCGTGCGACCGCACGTTTAGACGCAAAAACGGACCACGGCTTGGCCGCTGGGCTTCGACCAGCGCGGCGCCCCTTTTCGCATGCAATAAGCGCCAAGGAGAGGTTGCAAATGCCGCGCCAGAATTGGCCAATCACCGCAATCGTGCAATGGAAACGGCGCGCATCGGGATGGAGCCAGGTCGATCATAGAGGCGATTCATCCGCAGGCCACTGCGTTGATGCCAAAGATTGGAGGGCCGAAGTCGGACCCGATCCATGCCACGAATTTAAGACTTATCATCCCACAAGCCATCTCTGCACTCCTGAGCAATCGATGGGATCTCGCTCTTCAAAGCCCATTTCACTCTTCAAAGCCCTGCCAACTGCGACGGATTGAATAGATGCTCGCTCTTCTCCAAGCGGACTTGTCGGGAGATCGACAGCACGTCGCAAACAAGACAACCGGCATCGCCTGCTCAGCGGCGAGAGGGCGGCGGTGCGCCACATGGCGAGCGTGATTTCATCCGTTAGGAGGACCTAGCGGGATTGACTCGTTTGCTCGACTGGATCACAGGTATCGATATGCAATCACATTGATGAGCTGCGTGGCCTCGATCCCAGTCTTGGCACCTTGGAAAATGAAGTGCTCTCGACATTGGTGGCACAAGTTAGGAAGCCATAGACGTCGATCGTGACTTCCCCTTCCTGGGCCTTGCGCAGGGTTGTCCAGGAAAGGCTGCATATGAATGCGGTACTGTGCTGCCTCGTTAGCCTTATCGGGCAAGGTTTTCGTTTGAAAGCGCTGATGTGCGCTACCCGGCCGGGGCTAGCGCCGGTATCGTCGGGAGTTCCTTGAATCTTTGCGTGCGCATGTGAGCTTTCAGCTATCCATACTGAAGATACTTGCCGGCCAGCCCGGCGGCCGAGCCGCTCTTGAAGTCGTCAAACAGCACTTGGCCATCTTTTACACCAGCGGACCCGAGTGGCCAGCGCGCATGAAGCGCATCGCGAGCCGCGAGCCGAACCTCGATATCTTCGGACAAAAGCTCATCGACCGGGAGGTGGGATACTGGACCATCACTGAGGAGGGATGGAAGGTCCTCGAGGCCCTTGAGAAGCTCGATCGATGTGCGGCGCAAGGCCAGCCCGAGGCACAGGCCGATGAGCCAGCTGGCGATGAGCGAGCGCCATTGCCGGCTGCGCCGCCACGACCGATCGCCCGCAGAAACCGTCCTGGGCGTAAACGGTTGTAGACGCGTGACGGGCGCTCAACGCGAGGGGTCGCGCGGACGTCCTTATGGTCAGGCAGTTCTTCGATTAGATCGCGGAACTTCAGTTTGGAAATAATGCAATGGCATTGGGACTGTGAAGTGGTCCAACTCGGCCAAGAGATACGGCTTCACCAGCCAGAAGTCGGGGGAGCTGGCGTCTTCGTTCACATCAGCGCGGTCGAGAAGGCCGGCTACACCAAGTTCGCGGAAGGCGTTCGGGTCGGCTAAGAGCTGATGGCTGGTCGTTCGGGCAGACGACCGCCGAAAATCTGCGCATCGGCTGATCGGCTTGCCCTAAGGAATCTGCCAAGCTTTGGGGTTCCTGAATTAGCTTCTGGCTTGCGCGAGAAGCATCGACTTAGCAAATCCCGCGGCCTGAGGCCGTTTCCTGTCCGACGCACGATCAGCGGCGCGCATCGGAGCGCCATGCGAGGCGCTTATCGCGATCGCATTCTCAAGCAGACATTGCAGTGAGGGATGCGACAAATCTCTCGGCTGCTTCAAGCGCGAACACTGGATCCGCGGGTTCACTCCATCGAATGAGCGAAGATCGATTTTACCATATAGGCGGCCGATCGGTAGCTCCCGGTTGTTGTTGAAGCGTAAGCGTAGCTCTGCGGCCCTTTTGAATCGCGCTTGACGTCTATTTTGTTCGCGTGGCGCGTCGCCGCGGTTTCCATGTGTCGGACAACGCGTTGACGGCGGCCTCGAGGGTCTTCCGGTCGATCACGTTGGGATCGAACCGCTCCGGGCCCCAGCGGCGCATATTTTCGTGCTCCGGATGAGCAGGGTCGCTGATGGCGTCGAGGTATTCGGCATAGCCTGGCGCACCACCGACGTCTTCCGGAGGACAACGACCGGCGGCCTCGAGCAGGAAGGGCATGCCCTCCGTCGTGGTGTTGTCGAACCATTTTTCGAGCTTGATCACGTGATCCCAGCTGTCGCCGAAGTCATAGAGATAGTGGATCGTCTTGGCGCCGGTCTCTCGAACGATATCGCAAAGCCGCGCTTTACGGGCATCCATGGGCTGGTGGCCGTAATCATTGTCGGGGTCGGGAATCCCCCAATGTGCCTCACCAGCGAAGAACTCGAAGAGGTGACTGTTCGTCCAGCCGAATGCCTCCTGAAGCGTCAGATGCAGCCGATCAAGGCGCAGCGTGAGCGGCACGACAAGGCGACGCATCACCTCCGGTTTTACGTCCTTGAGGGTCACCTTGATCCGGACCGCGGTCGTGTTCAGGCTCATGCCGCCAGCCTCGGATCGTGTGCATGCATCGTGTAGATCGATGCCCAAGGGAGCAGTTCGTCCAGTCGCGCCGCAGGCCAACCATTGACGAGCTTCGCGAGAACATCAGCGAGCCAGTGCTCGGCACTGACGCCATTGAGCTTACAGGTCTCGATTAACGAAGCCAGAACTGCCCAATTCTCAGCACCCTCGTCACACCCGGCGAACAGGGCGTTCTTGGCGTTGAGCTTGATCGGCCGCATCGCACGCTCGACAGCATTCGTGTCCATCTCGATGCGCCCGTCATCAAGATAGAGCGTCAAGCCGTCCCAATGACGCAGCGCGTAACGCAAGGCCTTCGCCGTGTCGCTCTTCTGTGCAAGGTGATCAAGCTTGGCCTCAAACCACTGCTTCAAGGCTGTAGCCAGAGGTCGGGCATGCGCCTGCCTGCCAGCACGGCGCTCGACATCTGATCGGCCGCGGAGCGCTTTTTCGACCGCGTAAAGTTGGGCGATGCGCTCAAGAGCCTCGCGGGCAACCGGCGCCGGCGCCGGCGAAGCCTCGCGCTCGATCTTCACAAACTGGCGCCTCAGATGCGACCAGCAGAAGGCGAGCGTCCCGGACAAGGCGTCCGCACGCGTCTCTCGGGTCATAGTCTTGTAAGCCTGATAACCGTCGCAGTGGATGATGCCGCGAAAGCCCTCAAGTAGCTGCAAGCCATGAACGGCCCCACGGCCCGGTGCATAGGCGTAAACCACACCAGGTGGGTCAGGTCCGGCCCAGGGCCTGTCATCGCGTGACAGCGCCCAGAAGTAGCCGGTTTTGGTCCTGCCGCGCCCCGGATCCAATACCGGTGCGGGGGTCTCGTCGACACAGAGCTTCGAAGAGGCGAGCAGAAGCTGGCGCAGACGATGCCACAAGGGCTTCAATTCCTGGGCGGCGTAGCCGACCCAGAAGGCGAGCGTGGAACGGTCGATGGCGATACCGTGCGTCGCCAGCATCTGCGCCTGGCGGTAAAGCGGCAAATGCCAATGATACTTGGCGTCGATCACATGCGCGACGAGCCGCTCGGTCGGCAGTCCTCCCCTGATCAATCGCTCGGGAGCAGCATGCTGGAGGACGACGCCGTGACAGGCGCGGCAGGCCAGTTTGGGGCGGCGGGTGACGATGACGCGATACTGCGCCGGTACGACGTCCAGCCTCTGGCTCTCATCGTGACCGATCTCAAAAAGGTCGCCTGCACAGCACGGGCAGCAGGTTGCAGCGGGCATCAGGGTCTCGATGATGCGCGGCAAATGCTCCGGCAGCTTGCCACGATTGGCCCTGCGCTCGGCAGCTCTCTTCTCGCGTGTTTTGGGATTGGCGCGGTCCTCGGCTGCTTCGAGAGCCGCGACAGCCTGATCAATATCCTCCAGAATAAGCTGGAGCTGATCAGCGTCAAGCTTTTCCGACGATCGACCGAACTGCGCGTCTTTTGCAAGCTTGAGCAACCGCTCGAGCCTGGCGCAGCGATCCAGCAGAGCCGCGGCAAAGGCACGCAACTCGGCTGGATCGCTCGGCAGCTCATCAGGCAAATCACTCATTGGCCCGAGTCTGTCATGCTTCGCGCCCCGATGCAGCGAAGATTTTATGTCCTACGCAAGCGCTTTCGGCTGCGAGATTCGAGGCGCATGCATGCGTGTCCAATCCATGCCGGCCAGAAGCGCGGACAACTGCGCGGCGTTCATTCGCATGACGCCGTCAACGACCGGCGGCCACTTGAAGGCGCTGCCTTCAAGCCGCTTCCAATACAGCACGAGGCCACTACCATCCCAGACAACAATCTTCACCCGATCAGCGCGCTTCGCACGGAAGACCACCGCCACGCCCTTCATCGGATCGTGGCCCAGCGTCTCCTTCGCCAACAGCGCCAGGCCATCTGCGCCCTTCCTGAAGTCTACAGGTCGGGTCGCAACATAAATCATGAGGCCAGCGGGAGCCGTCAGCATGAACGTGTCCGGCGCAACGCAACAAACACATCACTCAACAGAAGGCCAGGCGTCCCTCGCACCTCAACTCGTGCCCCATGGAGCTCAACCGTCACAACGGCTGCTTCCGGCGACCCGGAGGGAGCTGCAGCCACCGATGGCGACGATTCCGACACCAACGGCACAAACGACAGTGCTCCCCCCGCAGCTGGCAGCACCAGTTGACCTGAACGCGCCCGGCGCCGCCAGTCATGCACCTGCTGGGGCCGGCAGCCATGGCGACGTGCGACATCTGTTACGATCGCGCCCGGCTCGAGACTGTCCGCGACGATCTGCGCCTTTTCCGGCCGCCGCCGGCGTACACTTCTATGCGCGGTGACAACGGTCGTCTTATGTCGTCCGAATGGTCGTCCATTGTGAGCACCCTTGCAGAAGATGACTCTTCTAACGGCGCTCATAGGTCTACGCACAAACAATCTGATGGGCCTCGCAGCCCCGCTTACGTTGAAGCGCCGGTCCGGGCCGCCCTTACGATTCACCTGGCGCCAAGTCTGGTCTACGACAGCCGCGTCGGCGGGCGGCGTCTCTTCCTCGATAAAGCGAGCGCTTCGAAACATGAATTCAACCTCTTCGTAGCCGAACCCGGCAACAGTCTTGCCGGCAGTAACCAGGATCGCGTCAGGTGTCAGATAGAACGTCTCTTTTCCGAGTCCGCTCGCTGGCGAGCAGGCCGTTCACGCGCGCGGAAAGCTTGGGAATGAGGCGCTATTCGATGCCATCGAAAGGGGGGCGACCGCTCCAATACGAATCGTGGGCAGCCAGCGAGACACGAATATCGAGCTTGCGGTCGACGAGCTTGCGAGGACCGCTTCCAACAGGGGCTGCGGTCCACCGCTCCCACGAGCCCGCCGCCACGAAGGCGCTCTGACTGACGATCTCCGATCCCCAAGCAGCCAAACGCTGCTCGAGGAGCGCGTCGCCGCCCTTGGCAATGACGATAAAAGGATCAACGATTTCGACTTTCTCGAGCCGATCAAGGGACTGAAGCGCCTGGGACATTCCGCGGCGTCCAGCTCCGAGCAGGTGGTCAGGACCAAGACTAAAGGCGACATCTTCGGCGCCGTCAAAGACGTTCCCTCGTGGAAAGCCACTCCCTTGCGCAGGAACAGCCGCAGTCACTGCGCATTGATCCGCTCCCAACGCTCGGCCAAGCCGGGCCGTAGCGCCATATCATGGGCATGGTCGAAGGTGATCAGCGTTTCGAAAAGCTGCGGCATGGTCCGCCGAATGGCAGTATCGGTCGCGATGAGGGTCTAACGATCGCGGAAATCCGGACATGCCGACCTTGAGGCGGCGACGCGTCAATGCCTTAGGCTCACCCTCCACAGCACCGGCGCCTGTGCTGGCCAACACGCTTGCGGCAACCGCGCCCGCGAGGGCTTGCCGTCACGTCAGTTCGATGTGGGTCATCACCCCTCCGGTTCCACTTCCATTCATACGGATGCCGCGCCCGCGAATTCTTAGATCGGCACTGATATTGGCGGACTACCGAAATTGGGCGCTTGTGTCATCAGGCATATTCGCGATTGTGTGCGACCCTGCTACGGCAGGATGACATTATATCGAATAAGTCGATGTAAGCTTGCGAAGATGCGATAGTTGGCACTCCTGGCGCAGGCTGATGAGAGGGAGAGCGAAGACGCAACGCACTGCGAACGGCCCAACAGAGCCGCACGAAGAAGCGATACACTTTCGCAATCTTCGATGATTTTATCCAATGCTGCGATCACCCGGTTAGTTTGGTCGTTCGCGTTCGGGTAGACGCCCCGAAACCGCTCATTCGAAATCGAAGGATATTGCGTCTTGTCTCTCGTTTCAGAACGGCTCAAACTCGTCCGTCCCTCTCAAACCAAGGTCATGACGGCTCGCGCCGCCGAGCTGCGCGATCAGGGCGCCGACGTGATTACGCTTAGCCAGGGTGAGCCGGATTTCGACACGCCGTCCGCTATCTGTGAAGCTGGCATCCGAGCCATCCGCGACGGGAATACAAGATACACGGCGGCCGCCGGAATCAAGCCACTGCGGGCAGCGATCGGCGAGAGCCTCCGTCGCGATCATGGCCTCGATTACGGTATTGACCAGATCACGGTGGGCTGCGGCGCCAAGCAGGTCGTGTTCAACGCACTATTCGCTAGCCTCGATCCGGGCGACGAGGTTGTGATCCCAACGCCATGCTGGGTCTCCTATCCCGACATGGTGGCGCTGGCCGGCGGCAAGCCGGTGCTCGTCGCCTGCAGCGAACTCGATGGCTTTAAGCTCCGCCCCCGGGCGCTGGAGAAGGCGATCACGCCGCGCACCAAATGGTTGATGTTGAATTCGCCATGCAATCCGACCGGCGCAGTCTACAGCCGAGGTGATTTGCTCGCGCTCGCTGCGGTGTTGCACGAACGTACCCATGTGCATGTGCTATCCGACGACATCTATGAAAAGCTCACCTACGGCGCCGACTTCGCAACAATGGCCGCAGTCGCGCCGGATCTCTACGAGCGCACCTTAACAGTCAATGGCGTGTCCAAAGCTGACGCGATGACCGGTTGGCGCGTCGGGTATGGTGCCGGACCTCTGGCGCTAATCAAGGCCATGAACCTCATCCAGGGCCAGACTTCTTCGCACACCAGCTCGATTTCTCAACATGCCGCGCTCGAGGCGCTGTCAGGGAGGCGGGACCATATCAAAGAGTTCGTGCGCGCGTTTTTGAAGCGCCGCGACCTTGTCGTCGCCAAGCTGAACCAGGCCAAGGGGCTTGCTTGCCGTGTGCCGGACGGTTCCTTTTATGTTTTCCCCTCTTGCAAGGGGGTTATCGGCAAGCGCACGCCGGACGCCAAGCTGATCGAAACAGACAGTGACTTTGCGATGTATTTGCTCGACGCTTTCGCCGTGGCTGTCGTGCCCGGCAGCGGCTTCATGGCCTCGCCCTATATCCGGATTTCCTATGCTTCCTCGCTCGAGGACCTCAACCGCGCCTGCGACCGAATCATCGCCGCCTGCGCGACCCTGTTCTGAAAGCTATTCTGATGTCCGTGCCAAGCCTGCGCGCCCGCATGGCCGGACTGGCCCGGTCCACATCGTGGCCGCCCACAGCCCATTTTTGGCGATTCTCGCGGAAGAAGCCGGATTTGACGGACTGTGGGCGTCCGGCTTTGAGCTGTCTGCGCTTTATGGGCTGCCGGACATGAGCTCATCTCAATGACACAGCATCTGGACATGCTGCGGGCGATCGCCGGACGCACGAGGCTGCCGATTGTCACGGACATTGATACGGGCATATGGCAATGCGATCAACGTCATTCACGCTATCACGGAATATAAGCGGGCCGGCGCCAGCGCCGTTGTGATCGAGGACAGACAGCATGCCGATGTGATGGGGTGGGACGGATCACAAAAGTCGGAGATGGAGAACGCGCACGGCTCTGTTCGAAGCTGCCAACGTCGCGACAGCCATCTTTCTGGCCAGCGCGACCTTCGCACGCTTGCTTCCGTGCCGGTGTGCAACACCGCTCAAGCCTTCATCGGAGACCATCGGGTTGATGGCCTGAGAACGCGATGCAATCTCGCCAGATTGGTATCGCCGGGCGTCAACCCGAGATAGGCGCCCACGGATTGGGAATGCAGGAATCGCCTGGGATCTCCACAGTGGAGCGGAAGGTCAACGCAGAAACCGGGTCGATCCCGGCATCGTCATCAAGAGCCGAATGCCAGATCGCTGCGCACGGCCTTCAGAACCAGACGACGCAATCGGGCGCACTCCCGCATCAGCGCTTCGCGTCCGGCGAGCAGCGGATTCATGATCGCCTCCAGAATGGCGTCACCGCCGACCAACTCACGAACTCGCGTCGCGAACAGATTGATTCCGCGAGACGATACCGGTCTTGAGACCGAGCGGACGCAGAAGTCCTCGGATGACTTGCTCCGCGGCAGCGATGGAGCGGACGATATGCTTGCGAGCAGCCGCCAATATCCGCGCCCTTTGGCTGCCGATGCTCTTGACGTGGACAGGTTTGAACGATTCCGTTCTCACCACCTGCGCGATCCCACGGGCGTCGTTCCGATCGGTCTTCACCGGCATGGCCGAAAGTGCCGCCTTAACGGCGGGCTTCCAAACTGACGGCCGGCACTCCCAGTTCGGTTAGATTTGCGGCGAGGTCGATCCTGCCTTCAGGCCCACCGGCCCATGGTTCAAGGTACTGCACAATCGACGGCGCGTCCGCCAACGTCGTTCCCTTCCAGGATGATCTTTCCAGTCTCGTCCACCACACATATTGCAACGGAATTCAACGAAACATCGAGACCGACGTAGATCATGACTTTTGCTCCTTGGATCGAATCGGTATGATCGTCAGTCAAAACGTGCTTCGCGGCAAATAGGTCAGACGATCGGAAGCGAACACCCACCTCTTCCGAAAGCGGCTGCGCTGCATCGCTCTGGTCCTTGTCGTGGGCCAGAACGAACTTCAAACTGGATTAAACCCGCGGAACAAGTCATCACGTCTCATCGAGAACGTCAGGAGGCCAGCGGCGGAAGGCATAGCTCGTTCCTAACACGGGAAATATCCTAACGCTGAAGCGCAGCTGAGCGCTCTGAACCGGAGGTAACGCTCTGGTCGATGAGTTTGACACAGCCTGAGCCTTCCGAAGTGCATCTTGTTTGACTCCGGTACTCAGGGAACATCGTCTGCAAGATATAGACGCGATCGAGCGCCCGTGGCGACACTTATCTGATCCGGTCAGCCACCGCCACTTCGTACTGCGCGGCGATCTCCTGTACCAATTCCGCCGCGCCCACGATCGAGCGCACACCTGAAACGGAGTGGCCGGCACTCCAGATGTCGATCCAGCGCCGCGGTCCTTCGCCATGATTGTTGCTGCCATACATTTGTGTCGCCCGCGAAACGGAGATAGACTCATCGAGGTTCGAGGGGTCCAGACCAGCGGCTACGATCGAAGGCCGGAGCATACTGACATTGAGTCCCGTAAAAGCCCTAGTTTGCACGACGTCATCAAGAGTGCTGTCCACTAACATTTGCGAATAGGCGGCGCTCGCCATGCTCTCACGCGTGGCAATGAAGCGAGTACCGATATAGGCGAGATCACACCCGAGCAAACGTGCTGCCGCGAGCGAAGTGCCATCGGTGACACCGCCCGCAAGTGTGATCGGACCATCGAAGGCGGCACGAACTGCCCGAACAAAGGCAAAAGGATTGGCCCAGCCAGTATGGCCTCCAGCTCCCGCAGTTAGCAGAACCAAACCGTCGGCGCCAGCCTCGATTGCGTTTTCGGCGTGCCTAAGCGACGCAACGGCGGCGAACACGAAACAACCGATTTGGTGCAGCGGTTCGATCGCGGGGGTCGGCGATCCCATGCTGGTTATCACAATTTCCACCTTATGACGCGCGAGACAGGCAAGATCATCGCTCATCCGTGGCTGCTGGATGATGAGGTTCGGACAGTGCGGCGCCGCCGGCCGATCTAGCTTAGCGAAATCGTGCTCAATGCAGCTTAGCCAGTAATCGAGCTCCTCAACTGATCGGGCGTTGCCCGTGGGAAAAGCACCGATCGCTCCGGCCCGGCATACAGTAGTCACAAGATCTATCCCCGAAACGGAGAACATGGGAGCGACCACCAAGGGTACGCCCAACCGGGATGCGATAGGTGCCGGCAGCCGGCTTCTCTGGGAAAGTGTATTCATCAACTAGCTGTTCCTCCAAACTGGGCTCGCGTATCAGTAAACGCGGTCATGTCTACCCGCCTGTCTTCTGAGATCAGGGCTCATTGGCGATCGGCATTGAAGCGTCGGTAAGCACGCGTTTTTCGGCAGCACCAGATGACGGCGCCGCCTGAGCGTCCTCAAGTCTTCCTATGGCGGTGTGGTGGGCGATCCCTGGAGGCCGAAACTGCGTCTCAAGCTAAGCGTCGTCATAAGCAGAGCTGAGCGCACTACATTCCTGCAGGGCTAGCGGATCGATGGGGCCATTAGCGAAAAGTCGCGTTCGATGTTGTCTAAGGATCGTTCATTGCTTCTCCCGAATGCGGTGACGTCTAATCAATTCTACGCTTCCACAGATAAATCAGTGGCATTATCCTGTGTTCTAGATCAACTACTAACATTTGGGAGCTGACCCGAGCGGAGCGAACAAGGCGCAATTCCTGCTCGCGAATTCTCACGGCCCCGTCCGATTTTGGCGATCATCGGCACGCTGCTAGATATGCAGGCCGAGTACCATCATCCGCAGCTTGGCTTACATGCTCTTCAGCGAATCACATTCGTTGCGAGCTAACAAGGCCAAAACCGATTCGAGTGGTTCCGTACTGTTACTGTCTGTTTCTACCAGACTAAGTAGGGGAGTTGCTTACAGCTCTAAGGTAAGTGAAAGAGTTGTTCTGCGACGTTTCTGGCTGAAATATAAACAACCACCGCAATCCTAGAGAACCGTGCTTGCTGGTCGTGCAATCGCTTGATAGGAGGAGGTCACCATGAATAGGCCGACCAGGAAGCGACGTAAATTGCAGGTTTTGAACGCGCGCAGGTCGATGACGCAACGGTGGATGGTCGAAGAGTCATTGATTTCTGTCTGGTATGGAACGCATAATTGCGGTCACAACAATCATCATATGAGAGCTGCCATGATTCATTGTCTAGCAGCCGACGCCCTAGACTACTTTGGCAGATTATTCACGCCGCTACTTTCGAGCTATCGCCAAATTTTGGTGACGGCCGGAGCCGGTCAGGCGGCGGCGGTTATGGGCTGACGGTCGGTCGGCTTGGCGATGACCTCGATCCCATCATTGAATGTCACACCGACAACGAGTTTTGGCAACTGGTTGTGGCCATCGAGACGACGCCAGCTTCTCTGCGCGGCCTCGAGCAGTTTGAAGACCATCGCGAGTGCCGTCTTGTTGGACAGGCAGCCCTTCGATCGGATGGTGCGGTGGCGAACGGTGGCGAAGGTGCTTTCGATGGGGTTGGTAACCGGTATGAGAGTTTCTCGGTGCCGATGTTCCGCTGCGATATTCAAGATCGCAGCGTATGGTGCGATCATCGGGACAGAGGCACCGGGAGCACGAAGGTGCGGGCAGGCCGATGCATTCGATGAGCCGCGAGCTCGAGTTAGTAGCTGGCCGCCTCTGCGACTCGC
>NZ_JADPJJ010000037.1:0-31694 GCF_023073375.1 Bradyrhizobium sp. 197
GTTCGCCAAGGGTCTTCGCAAAGCAGGCCTTCCGGAATGACGTTGCTGCCTCGACTGCGAACGAAACGGCCCCGATAGGCGCACGTCCGAAACGGGTCATTCGCGCCGGTTGGCAATCGGATGCAAACTTCCGGTCTACCCTGTGAGCCGACATAAAGCTGCACCACGCCAACGGCAGCCGAAGAGCATGGAAATGAGACCGCCTCCGATCACGCCTTGAGTGGAGACGTGGAATATCCCTGCATAGGTTCGAGCAGAATTCATCTGGTAAGCGCAACATCCTTGAAAGAGACGACTAGCGCCCTGTCCAGCTTTCCCCTCATGCCGCAGAGAATATCGTACGCTGCCGCGCGCGGCATCGTCAGCTTGTAGGGCCGGTGTTCGATCAGCGTCGCAAAGATATCCGAAATGGTGAGAATGCGAACGATGTCGGTGATGTTCTCGGCGCAGAGGCGGTCAGGATAGCCGCTGCCATCGAGATATTCGTGTGATGGTGCCGCACAGCATCGAGGACTTCGGGTGAGATGTCCCCGTGTGTCATTCGGCCTGCAATATTGACCCCCTGAGCCGGGGGATTGGCGTTCAAAATTGGCTCTGACTCATTTCTGATGAAGTTCGCCGGCGACTGTGGTTCTTCAACGGAGAATCGGCGCCATGCGGACAGGATTTCGAATTTCATCGCTCGTACCGAGTGGTTTGGTGTTTGATGGCGTAAGTGATTCAGAGGATTCGGTTATTCTGGCTGTTCGGTCAGAGGCTACGGAGGCCCAGTGCCCTTTGTGCACGACAGCATCGCGCCGAATCCATAGCCGTTACATCCGGCACGTGGCCGATTTGCCATCAGCGGGCAGAAAGGTGCGCCTCCGATTGCTCACGCGGCGCTTCACATGTGAGGTGCCGCATTGCCACCGGCGGATCTTCTCAGAGCGGTTTGGAGAAGACATCGTTCCGCTTCGACGGCGCCGGACGGCACGGCTGGAATACATCGTCCATCACTTGGGGTTGGCGCTGGGCGGCCGGCCGGCGGCAAGCTTCGCCAAGCGGCTCATGCTGCCCGTTAGCAACGATACCTTGCTACGGGTGGTCCGCCGGCGGGCGGCGATGCCGACAGATCCATTGCTTGTTGTGGGCATCGATGACTGGGCGTTCCGGAGAAACCATCGATACGGGACGATCGTGTGCGATTTGGAGCGCCGGCGGATCGTTACCCTGCTGCCCGACCGGGAAACTGCGACCGTTCGGGCGTGGCTATCGAAGCACCCAGCGATCAACATTGTGTCGCGAGATCGCGGTGGTGGATACGGCGAGGCAGCAGCCAAGGCGCTGCCGAACGCCATCCAAGTCGCCGACCGCTGGCATCTGATGGAAAATGCGAGCGCGGCCTTCCTTGATGCGGTGCGCCGCTCCATGAACAGAATCCGAACCGCAATCGGAACGACGACGATCGACCCGGAATTGCTGACCTGTGCGGAAAAGCTGCGCTATCAGGGCTATCTGCGGCGCCAGGACAGCCATGCCGTAATTACGGCTCTCGCCAGCGACGGTGTGTCGCTCAAGGAGATCGTCCGCCGCACAGGACATAGTCGCAATCTGGTTCGCTAAATTAGCCGCGGCGGCGGTACGGATATGTTCCGCACCCGTCAAAGCACCCTGGACGGGCATCTGCCGTTCCTGGACGCGCAGTGGTCAGGCGGCTGTCGCAACGGTGCCGAGCTCTGGCGCCGATTGAAGGGACAAGGCTTCAAGGGATCGCTGCGCGTGGTGGCGGAATGGACGACGCGACGGCGGCGTGCCGAGACTATCAGCCATCAACAATTGCAGAAGGTCCCCGCCGCCAGGACGATAGCGCAGCTGATGACGACGAAGCGCGACCACCTAACCAGGGCGGAGACCGTCACGCTTGCGGTCATCGAACGACACGTTTCTATGCTGGCCGATGCCCAAGCTCTCGTTGGCCGCTTCCACGCGATGATCCGAAGGAAGGCCGAGATCGAGCTCGAACCTTGGATTGAAGAATCCAAGCGGAGCCTCATTGCCTCGTTCGCGAATGGAATCGCCAACGATAAGGGCGCGGTGCACGCCGCTATTACGCAACCATGGTCCAATGGCCAAGTGGAAGCGCAGATCACCAAGCTCAAGCTGGTCAAACGGCAGATGTACGGGCGCGCTAAGCTCGATCTCCTTCAGGCAAGGCTGATTGGCGCGCCATAAAAACAATCACAATCATCGAATATGCGTCAGAGCGCATTGCCTCACGCAGAATGTTACTGGACAACTTCTCGCCGATGACTGCAGCAGCGCCACCAAATTGTTTCGGTGGCCTCTATGGCGGGAAAGATCAGCATGGGTGCGCGGCGCGAGGTGTTGTCGGCGGTGATGGAGCGTTACCGGTCGGCCAAACGGGCGGAGAAGGGGCGCATCCTCGACGAGCTGTGCGCGACGACGGGCTGGCATCGCAAGCATGCGGTGCGCGCGCTCCGACGACGCGCACCGGTTGGGCCCGGCGCCGTCGAGGCAGCTCGAGAGCGCAAGCGTAGATATGGTGCGCCGATCAAGGACGCGGTGACGGCGCTGTGGGAGGCGTCCGATCGGGTGTGCGGCAAGCGGCTCAAGGTGATGATTCCCGACCTTGCTGCCGGCGCTCGAGCAACATGGCCGATTGCGGCTTGGCCAAGCGGACCGTGAGCGTGTTCTGGTCATCAGCGCCGCGACCATCGATCGCCTGCTCGTCGAAGTGAAGATCGCGGCGAGCGGCGGCAGGCGGCGCCGTGCCGGATTCTATTCGGCAATCCGGCGCGAGGTCCCGATCCGCACGTTCAATGACTGGAACAGCCCGCCGCCCGGGTTCTGCGAGGTTGACATGGTCGCCCATGGCGGCACGTCGGTGGCTGGCTCGTTCATCCAGACCCTGACGATGGTCGATGTCGCCACGGGCTGGACGGAGTGCCTGCCGCTGTTGACGCGGGAAGGTTCACTCGTCGTCGAGGCGATCAACCGGGCACAGAGCCTGTTCCCCTGGTTGTTGCGCGGCGTGGACTTCGACAACGACAGCGCCTTCATGAACGATGTCGTCGTGCCATGGTGTCGCGAACAGAAGCTCGAAGTCACACGCTCGCGCGCGTACAAGAAGAACGATCAGGCGTTCGTTGAGCAGAAGAATGGTGCCGTCGTCCGTCGCCTGATGGGCTACGGCCGCTTCGATGGCGTCGAGACGGCCCGTGTGATGGGCCGCCTCTATGCGGCGGCACGGCTCTACGTCAACTTCTTCCAGCCGTCGTTCAAGCTGAAGGAGAAGCGCCGCGAAGGGGCGAAGGTGATCAAACGCTATCATCTCCCATCGACGCCCTATGAGCGTGCATTGGCGCATCCCAAGGTGACCGCGGCCGTGAAGAAGCGGCTGCGTGATCAGTATCGCTCGCTCGATCCAGTCGCGCTGTTGGCCGAGATTCGCGCGACCCAGGACGAACTCGGCGATCGCGTCGATCGTCGTGCCGGACAGGCGCGCGGCCTGCAACGCGCCAGCACGAGCACCGCGCCAGCGACCGCAGCCTCTTTTGCGAAGACGCTCGGCAAGACGACGACGACCGGCGAGCCGCGTGCCACGCACCGGCGCACCCGTCGACCGTATAAAACCAGGGTTCGCATGCCGTCCAAGCTCGACCCGCATATTGCTGCGATCGAGGGCTGGCTCGCTACGCAACCGCAGTTAACTGCACTCGCCATCGTCGGCCGGCTCAGCGAAAAACACCCCGAGGAGTTCGGGACAAGACAGCATTCGATCGTGCAGCGTCTGCTGAGGGCGCTTAGACGGAAGACGGCCGAGCAGTTGGTCGCGGAGGAGCCGCTCGGCGAGGCAACCACTGCTGCCCCATTGCCCGGGGCTGTGGACGGCTCGGGCTATGTAGGGCCCGACCCGCCCACAGCCCCTCTCGTCGAGCAAGCCGGAAAAGCCACTTGGCGCGGCCGATCAGCCGAGGTCGCATCGACCAGTGCAATGGCGCCGTCAGGGTAACATTCGCAGATGCGGCAATACGCAGAGCCAAATTTGAACGCCGATTGACATCCAAACGGTCAACCTTGTCCGCCACCGAGATGACGACCTTGAACAATGCAAGCTTGGAGGTGACGAACGGAGCGCGCCTAGCGGATACGGTGGCATCTTGGTTCAGAAGCCAGCGAATTCGCGCTAAACCGGGCGTTTTCTGGGCAGAACTATCCGAGCAATCGGATCACAGAAGAACTTTCCCTCGCCGGACGAAGAGGGGGCGCGCAAGCATAGGCATGTCTGCCGTTGCCAGTTCGGCGGCAGACGACGGACGGTCCACGCGCAAAATGTTTTGCGCTCCATTCAGACTTAAGAGAGCGTTAATCGCGAGATGTATGATGTGAGAGTCCGCGAAGAATTTGCGGCCGCAAAATGGAGAAAGCGCTATGTGCAAAATCGCTTCAGCTATCGCGGCTGTGATGTTGGCCGCGGGTCCGCTCTGGTTGCCCGCACCTGCAAGAGCAGAGAATGGTCAAATCGCCGCGGGCGTCGTAGGGGGACTTATCGGCGGAGCGCTGTTAGGCGGCGCCCTGGCGTCACGGCCTGCTCCGCCGCCGGTATATTATGCGCCGGAACCGGTCTATGTCGAAGAGCCTGCCTGCCGGGTTGTTCGCGAGCGCTACTGGGACGGTTATGGCTGGGTCTACCGGCGACTCCAAGTTTGCAATTAATCGTCTGTTCTCGGCGACCGCCGTTTGAGCGCCTCGCTTATTCGGCCATGTCCGAGCGAGCCTGTTGACGCAACGGGAGGCGGTTATTCCATGGTCGTTTGGGAGTGATGCGGTAACAAGGGAATGCCGAGGAAATACTCGGAAATTCAACTCTTACATATCCCGCAGTTTCCTACCTGGCCGATCTCGATTCGTCTTCAGCAGCCAACAACTCCGCGGGAGCATCAGACGTTGCGGCGATATGGGTCAGGGCGCCGATGGGTGCGAAATATGCCCGAGAGTGACTTCTCCATTGCAAATTGGACGCCGAGCGGCGTCGGACACCGCGCTGATTTACAGGCGCCAGGCGGCGAGGCTGCGATCTTTGAAGTCTCCACGCTGCCCGCCATCGGTCATGCCCTATCCTGCGGCGTTTCCTGCGAGATGGTGGGCGCTTCGGTCGCCCGTTCCATAGCGAATGCCTCCTTTCCCTTTGCGGCCCAGAGCGCTCGGGCCTGTTCACCTTGATTGCTTTTGAGCCTGTCTGCCATCCAGAGCAGCGCGCCGAGGATGATGGCGCGATCATCGCCAGTCAAGTCCACGACACGAGCCTTGACGACGAGGCCGCCCAGTTCGATCAGGTGCCGCGTGCGCTTGCGGCGCTCGACTTGCCATGCGCGCATATCATGCCGCGCCCTTGCTGCCTGTTGACGGTTGCGCGCCGCCCGATTGCGCCTGAGCGCCGCCAGTGTGGCGCTCAGCTGCCGGTGCAGTTCGCCGCGCCCGGCCCTGAAAGAACGCGGCCCCACGTTTCGCCCATGTCTCCTTCCTTGTAGTTTCCTTCGTCTCGGCCAGCATGATCAGCGCGCCTGCCAGTTCGTCGGCGCTGAGGCTATCGGCCCCGGTGGCAATGACCAGTTCGCCGAGCCCAAGCACCTTACGGCTCTTGAGGTCGCGCGCCTTGTCCTGAAGTGCTTTCAGTTCCCCGTCGAAATCCCGTGGCTTTCGCATCACGTTCTCCAGCAATGTTGATGAGGGAATGATAGTTGAGCCCTGGGCATAGTGCAGTAGGGTCGCCGAGACGGTTTGGGACGGTGTAATCCCGCCCGAGAATTTTTCGAGGAAGGGCGCGCTTATACGTCGTTCCGACGTGCGCTCTGCCGTGCCACTGATCTGATCGCGACGGCGATCTATCATCTTCACGTCAAGGTCATTGGCCGCAAGTCTGGCTCCAGTGCGGTAGCGTCAGCCTCCTACCGCTCGGGCTCGCGGCTGCGCGACGAGCGGCTTGATCGCAGCCATGACTTTTCCGCCAAGCGCGGCGTCGTCCATTCCGAGGTGCTGCTGCCGGAGAATGCGCCGGAGGCATGGAGCGACCGCGAGCGGCTGTGGAACAATGTCGAGGCCTTCGAGGTCCGCAAGGATGCTCAGCTTGCCCGCGAGGTCGAATTCGCCCTTCCGCGCAAGATGACACAAGCACAAGGCATCGAACTGACCCGCGACTTTACGCAGTCAGAGTTCGTAGGTTTGGGCATGATCGCCGATCTCAATGTGCATTGGGACATCGGCGAGGACGGCATGCCCATACCCCATGCCCATGTCATGCTGACCATGCGCGCCGTGGACGAGAATGGTTTCGGTCCCAAGGTGCGAGACTGGAACCGCACCGAGATGGTCGAGCGTTGGCGCGAACGCTGGGCCGCGCTTGCCAATGAGCGGCTGGCTGAACTCGACATCGACGCGCGGATCGACCATCGCAGCCTGGAAGCGCAGAGCATCGCACTTGAGCCGCAAAACCAGATCGGCGCGCCCGCCAAACGTATCGAGGACCGGGGCATCGAGGGCGAAGCGAGCGAGGCCGACCGCGCCGAGATGCACCGTGAGATCGCGCGCAATAATGGCGAGAGGATCATCGCCGAACCTTCGGTCGCCTTGGATGCGATCACGCATCAGCAATCGACCTTCACGCAGCGTGACATGGCGAAGTTCGCGCACCGTCACAGCCAGGGCATCGAGCAGTTCAACGAAGTCATGGGCGCGATGCGCAGCGCGCCCGCTCTGGTCGAACTCGGCAGCGACGCTCGCGGCGAAGACCGCTTCACCACCCGCGACATGATCGAGACCGAACGGCGGCTGCACCATACCGCCGAAATCATGGCGGAACGGGAACGCCACGAGGTGAACGACGCCCAAAGGAAGGCGGCGGTGGCGCGTGCCGAACAGCGCGGCCTCGTCCTTTCGGGCGAGCAGGCTGATGCCCTGGTGCATGTCACGGATGGCTGCGAGCTCAGCATCGTGGTCGGTTATGCCGGAACCGGCAAGAGCGCGATGCTGGGCGTGGCGCGGGAGGCATGGGAGGCGGCGGGCTATGAGGTTCGGGGCGTGGCACTTTCCGGCATCGCGGCGGAAAACCTCGAAAGCGGATCGGGCATCGCGTCGCGCACCATCGCCAGCATGGAGCATGGCTGGGGACAGGGCCGCGACCTGCTCAGCTCGCGCGATGTTCTGGTGATCGACGAGGCCGGTATGGTCGGCATGCGGCATTGGAACGCCTGCTGTCCCATGCTGCCGACGCCGGCACCAAGGTTGTGCTGGTCGGGGATCCGCAACAGCTGCAATCCATCGAAGCGGGCGCAGCCTTCCGCTCGATTCACGAGCGTCATGGCGGCGCGGAAATCGGCGAAGTACGCCGTCAGCGGGAGGACTGGTAGCGCGATGCCACGCGCGATCTGGCGACCGGCAGGACTGGCTATGCGCTTGACGCCTATCGCTCCCACGGCATGGTGCACGACGCGCAAACCCGAGAGCAGGCGCGTGGCGATCTGATTGAGCGCTGGTACCGCGAGCAGCGGGCGTCACCAGATAAGAGCCGCATCATCCTCACCCACACTAATGACGAGGTACGAGCGCTCAACGAGGCAGCGCGCGAAAAGATACGGGAAGCCGGGAGCCCTGGCGATGAGGTGCGCGTCACGGTCGAGCGCGGCGCGCGCAACTTTGCTACCGGGGACCGCGTCATGTTCCTGCAAAATGAACGCGGCCTCGGCGTCAAGAACGGAACGCTTGGCATCATCGAACAGGTTAGCCTGCAAGCCATGTCGGTGCGCACCGATGACGGGCGTAGCGTCACCTTTAACCTCAATGATTATAACCGTATCGATCACGGCTATGCCGCGACCATTCACAAGGCGCAGGGCATGACAGTGGATCGCACCCATGTGCTGGCGACGCCGGGCATGGATGCCCATGCGAGCTATGTCGCCTTGTCGCGGCACCGCGACGGTATGGAGCTGCACTATGGCCGAGACGATTTTGCCAATCCGGACCGGCTCGTCCGCACCCTGTCGCGTGACCGGGCCAAGGACATGGCCTCGGACTACGAGCAGCTCGATCCGGCCCAAGGCTATGCCGAGCGGCGCGGGATCACCTTCGGCGAGCGCGTTGCCGAGATCGTGCGCAAGGTTGTGCCCGAGAGGGTGCGCAACATGGTAGATGGCCTGCGCCCTGCCGAAGCCGCGCGTGGCCCGGATAGCGCGCGGAGGCCGGAACGGGAAGCGCCGGAAAGGAAGGCGGAAGACCCTGAAGCGGCGCTGCGCCAAGCTCGCACCAAGGCACTCGTCCGCCATGCCCGAGCCGTGGATGCGATCTTCGATATGCAGGAGCGGGACGGCAAGGCGAGCCCCGAGCAGGTGAAGGAATTGCAGGAGGCCCGCAAAGTCTTCGCGGAGGTGCGACCCTATGGCCCGCACGACGCCGAAGCGGCCTACAAGAAGAACCCGGAACTCGCCCTTGAAGCCGCTTCGGGCAATTCGGCCCGCGCCATCCGCGCGCTCCAGCTGGAAACCGAGTCGCGCACCGATCCGGGCCGCCGCGCCGACCGTTTCGTGCAGCGCTGGCAGAAGCTCGACCACACTAGCCAGCGTCAGTATCAGGCGGGTGACATGTCGGGCTACAAGGCGACGCGCTCGGCGATGGGCGACATGGCCAAAAGCCTGCAACGCGATCCACAGCTTGAATCCCTGCTCGCCAACCGTAAGCGCGAACTCGGCATCGGCGGCAATTTCGGCTCAGGCCGTCGTCTTGG
This sequence comes from Bradyrhizobium sp. 197, assembly GCF_023073375.1. NCBI lineage: Bacteria > Pseudomonadati > Pseudomonadota > Alphaproteobacteria > Hyphomicrobiales > Nitrobacteraceae > Bradyrhizobium > Bradyrhizobium sp. 197. The sequence goes on from NZ_JADPJJ010000037.1 coordinate 8,780, forward strand.
CGACGAACTCGCCTTCACACACGGTATCGAGCTTGGCAGAGGCCGCAGCATCGGGCTCTGAACCCGCCGATTGGCTATCGATCCGTCGCAACGGCAGCATTTGTTGCGTGGGAATGGCTCCAGCGAGAAGAACACGTGTTCGGTGCTTTCGAGATAAGCCACTATCGACCGAAAGAGCGCCCTAACAGTGTGCGCATCGTCCATCCAAAAAATGGTGAAGAAGCCTGGTGGCCACTGTTCGATGAGACTGGCGAGACCTTATTCCCCGAGCTGATGGCCGAGCTGGACGCTATTAAGCTGACGACCGTATCCGGCCTGGTCTTTCGACGCGACCGTTCGCACCGGAGGTCTCCTACCCCGCTGCCTTGGATCACGGCCAAGCGGGATCTTCGCTATCTACGCGGGGTCGTGAAGAAGATCGTCCATGCAGCGGACCTTCGCGAAGAGCTTTCCTTTACATCATTCCGCCACGGCGGCTTTACCGAGGGAGCCGACAGCGATCTGACGGACGCTGAGCTCAGAGCCGCTGGCCGCCATCGCTCCTCGCGACAGTTGCCGACCTATGCAAAGCGCACACGGAAACAGCTAATTTCGGGCACCAAGAAACGGCGAGAGGAAAGAACAAAAGCAGCTGGTTTGTCGGAATAGACACGACGCGTCTGTCGGAATGGCGACCGCGACAAACCCCTAAGCTATTGAAAAGCTTGGTGGGCGCACGAGGGCTCGAACCTGGGACCCGCTGATTAAGAGTTCAAAACCGGCGCCTCTCTACGATTTCTGAATCTGCGCTACACTACGATGAGGTCGAAGAAGACCTTTTATTTATAGGGACTTGTCGCATAGCTTCGCAGTCCGGCGAACGCAGACCTTCAAACACCTCGGCTCGCCAAAACCGTTTGAAAACTGTTTTAACAGTTCACGTCCCCGCATGACCGATATTCGCATTGCTCTCAGCGACAAGGCTATCGCTCAGCTACCGACTCCTGAAGATGGCTGGTATCTGGCTCGCGACACCGAGCTGAAAGGCTTCTTCGTGGTCGTGGGGAAGCGGAAAAGGACCTTCACCATTCAAGGTGATCTTAGGCAACGAGGAAAGCGGGCCTCATCCATTAGAGTGTCTATTGGAGATGCCAGCGAGTTAACGACCCGAGCGGCCCGCGCGCTTGCCAAGGAATATCTTGCGCAAATCAGCAAGGGAAAGCACCCGAAAGCGAGGCAAGACGGAAACGCCGAACAGGGCAATACCAACCGGGATGAAGCTGTAGCGAGCGTTACCCTGAAGCAGGCTTGGCAACGCTATCTGGAAGCCCACTTGATTCGAAAAGGCCGTAGCGAAAAAACGATAAGCGGCTATCGGGATCACGTCGAACGTATCTTTTCCGAATGGCTTGACACCCCTCTGCTCGACCTCGCGAACGATCCCGGTCGCGTCGCCGAAAAGCATGATGAGCTTTCCAAGGAGAACGGTCCCTACATGGCGAATGGCAGCATGCGGACGCTGCGGGCCATTTACAATCATGCTCGGAAGACCAATCGATCGCTGCCGCGCGACAACCCCGCAGATGCAGTCGATTGGAATCAGGAAGAGCGCAGGAACACGGGTATGGGGACCGGCGATTTGAAAGGATGGTTTCTCGAGCTAGCCAATCTAGACAATCCAATCCGGCGCGAATTCCATCTTTTCACATTGCTGTGTGGGTCTAGGCCCACCGCATTGCAGCAGGCTAAGCCCGAACACATCAATTTTCGACGGCGAACGCTCCACATCCCTAAGCCCAAGGGAGGCAGCAAGCGAGCGTTCGACATTCCGCTGTCTCGGGAAATGATCCTGAGCCTCATTCGAGTGCTTCGTTTCGGCAGGCAAATGCACCCGTCTCAGGCGCAAGATTGGTTGTTCCCAGCCGAGAGCGCCTCTGGACACCTGGCGGAAACAAAGGAAGACCGAGATATCTTGTCGAAATGGGGCAATGATCTTCGTCAGACATTTCGGACAATTGCCGCCGCTGCTGGCGTTTCCGAATTCGACGCCAAGCTCCTCATGAACCATTCGATCCCTGGTGTGAATGCAGGCTATGTCACCCGACGCAAGCTGGTTGAAGACCACCTGCGCAGCCAGCAGCAAGCTATTAGTACGGTTGCGTTTTCTGGTCTCGATAAGTCGCTCGTAGGACAAGGGCCGTTGTCAGATTGGCTCGGTCACGCGGCAAGCCGACGAGTCGTCAGCCTTTTCCAATTGAAGCCAGCGCCCCTCAGCGAGGAGAAGGAAAGAATTCGGCAAGCAGCCTGATCCAGGCTGCGATCTGATCGAGGCGCCCACTGCGTCCCGAACGCAGTGAGCATCTTCTAAGTTATTGATCTTTCTCCATGCGGCGACTGCATTGGTCGCGTTCTGTTCACGGTCGTTTCACTTAATTCGTTGCGATTTCGTTGCGGCGTCCCTAGACGAGAACGAGACCTGATCGTTGGACACGCAGGCTGAGACCAGCCCTGGTCGCAGGCTACGTGGCGTTTTTCCAAATGCCTACTTTCCGAATGCAGCCGAAGTGGAGCGCAACGTCTGGGAGTTCCGCACGACCGTATGCCTTGAGCGAACCCCAGAATGGCGGAATCAAAGCCTGCTTGATTATCCAGTGTACCGTCCAACCTGTTGCTCGAACGTCTCGGTGCGCGCACATGGATTGCCCGGACATCATGCTCAGCTGGGGCATCCTCTCCGGATTGATGGCATGTCTGCCCTGGATCTCGCATTTCCGGGCTCAGCAATGAGAACACTTTCTATGTCCTGCGCGTGCTGCTCGGTGCCGCGGAGGCCGGCTTCTTCCCGGGCTTCATCTTTTATCTCACGCTTCGGTTCCCAGCAGAGTATCGGGCCAGGATCGTCGGATATTTCATGGCCGCGATTCCACTCTCGACCGTTATCGGCGCGCCGATCTCAGGACCGTTGCTCTATCTGCATGGAGGCTTCGGCCTGGCGGGGTGGCAGTGGCTTTTCCTCATCGAAGCGATTACCGGCAGTTGTCCTGGCCGTCGTCTTGTTCTTTTATCTGACGGACCGCCCCGAAGAGGCAGATTGGTTGGCGCGCGACGAGCGGGAATGGCTCAGCCACAGGCTGTCGATCGAGCGCCGCAACCGCGAAGCTGTACACGGTCTCCGAGGTTCTGTTCGATCGGCGCGTGATCAGCCTAAGTCTGGTCTATTTCGAGCGGTCGCGATCAATTACGGCCTCAGCTTCTTTCTTCCTCAGATCGCAAAGGCATTCGGACTCAACACCTTCCTGACCACCCTCGTGTCTGCGGCGCCCTACTTGTCGGCGTGATAGGTATGGTCTGGTGGGGCCGGCGTTCGGATTGGGCCGCGGAGCGACGCTATCATGCAGCATTGCCGCTGCTGGTGGCATCCGCAGCTCTCGTTTCGGCTGCACTCGTAGATGATCCGAGCCTGAAGATGCTTGCGTTCTGTATCGCAGGATTCGGCATCTTCGCTTGCCTGCCAGTTTTCTGGACATTGCCAACCGCTTTTTTTGTCGGGCGCCGCGGCCGCCGCTGGCATCGCGGTGATCAATTCAATCGGCAATCTCCCGGGATTCGCCGCCCCTTCGCAATGGGTTGGCTCAGAGATCATACCGGCAGCTATAGAGACGGTCCGCTGCTCCTCGCGGGGCTTGGCATCATTGCGATGGGACTCGCACTCGGAATTGGTCATAACGACGCGCTTGAGCGCTCTGCATCGGCTTCGGAATGAATGCGGAATCGGCCAGCCATCTTTGCGCAGGCAGGAAGGATGATGGCGCTGGCGCTCGCCAGCACAATGGCTGCCGCCGCGCTCTTTCAGCCGGTGCTGACGGGGCAACCACGCCAAATCAAGCCCCATGCGGAGGCGCCTCAAGTGCGTGAGGCTGCCGAGTAGAACAGACACCGGCGGGTTCATTGCTGGGCCGGCTGGGAGATGTCCGTGATGGTCAGCTTGGCCATGCGGGTTCGTCCAGCACGTTCAACGGTCAGCTCAACTTGTTTGCCGATCCCCTCCTCATCGAGGATCGAAGTCAATTCCTCCATGCTGTGGACTGGCTTGCCGTTCACTTCGGTGATGATATCCCCGATCACTCCGTCCTCACTCGCGCCTTCAATTCCGGCTTGCGCGGCAGGAGAGCCGGGTAACGTTCGCAGGATGATCACTCCGTCAATTCCGAGGCTCGTTGCCTGGTCCTGCTTGGCAGCCACGATACCGACGCCCGGCAGCGGGACGTGACCATTGCGGATCAACTCGGCCGCAACGCGGTTGACGATGTCGACGGGAATGGCGAAGCCGATTCCAGCCGAAGCGCCCGAGCCGGAGAGGATGGCACTGTTCACGCCGATCAGCCGTCCGGCGCTGTCGAGCAGCGGGCCGCCGGAGTTGCCGGGATTGATGGGTGCGTCGGTCTGAATCATCCCCTTGACCTCGCGCGCGGTGACCGATGGCAGTTTTCGGCCAAGCGCACTCACGATCCCGGAGGTTAACGTCTGGTCAAGGCCATACGGATTGCCGATCGCAAACGTGCTCTGGCCTACTTGCAGATCAGCCGAACGCCCCACGGCAATGGGATGCAGCGCTGATCTTGGCCGCTCCAACTGAAGCACGGCGAGATCGTAGTTTGGAGCGGCGCCCACCACACGGGCGGCGACGAATTCGCCGGACGTCAGCCGAACTCCGATTTCGGCCGTGCCATTGATGACATGATGATTGGTGATCACATGTCCGGCGACGTCCCATACAATGCCCGAGCCCGACTGCACCGTGCTTTCCTGCTCGTCGGAAAACACGGACCTGCTGGGCGTGCCTCGAGCGAACACGTGCACCACAGATGGCGATACCTCCTTGAAGAGACGGACGGTCGCCTGCTCGGTTGCGGCGAGATCGGCGCGGGGCGTGACCGTGCGGGGAGCAGAGGCAGAAAACCAGAGCGCAGTTACGAACGGCTGCACCACCCATAGGGTTACCAGAAGCAACAACCAGACGATCGCCAAGCGGAGGAAACGAACGGGCACCCTGATGCCTCCTTGCCGGCATCTTAAATTCGGGGAACTCCAATCGTTCCTTGTAACTGTTCAGAGAAACGCGCCGGGCGAGCCTTGTGCGTCCGGGCTCGCTCGGCGGGCAGAGACGATGAGGCGGTGCAAGGCCCCTTGGCTCCGGGACACCAGGATCACCGTCTTCGCTGCGTCAGATCGGTGATTGATAGGAACACCTTCTTTGTCAGCGGCTTGTGGCTTCAAGGAGAACTGGACATGACCTATCCAAACGACAATCGACCTCTCGCCAACCAGAATCGACGCAACAATTGGGGAGGCTGGGCGGCTTTAGCGATCTGCGCCCTGGTGATCATTGTGGCCGGGTTCTACTATTCAGGCCGGCACAATACGACGGCATCGAACCAAAACACGTCGCCTGCAACGACGACGACCGGATCGACCACGGGCAATCCAGCAACGCCCCGAAAATAGAGCATCGTCGGTCATCCAAGGAGGCGGCTCCAGCTATCCGAGGCCGGACGAGTTCATCGCCGCCTCCTCCATGCTACCGCTCTGGAAGGTAAGGCGTCTCCGCCGGCGCCGGGAACCTTTCGGCAGTGAGACGGGTACCATCAATCCGAGAGTTCCGGCCATGCGCAGCATTCGTTGGCTCGCCGTCATTCCGTTTTTTGCCCTTATTTTCGGCCCGTTCTTTGTCAACCGGGCGACGCCGGTGATCCTTGGCCTGCCATTTCTGCTCGCCTGGATCGTGGCGTGGATCCTAATTACCTCCGTCCTCATGGCGGTGATCTACATCGCCGATCCCGCCAATGGCGAGGGCGAGACGTGAACGGCGCGCTGCCGTTCATCGCCGCTGCCGCCCTGCTGGCGCTGGCGCTCGGCCTGCTCGCCCGCCGGGGCAAGGACATGAGCCTCGAGCAGTGGACGGTCGGTGGGCGCGGTTTCGGCGCGATCTTCGTGTTCCTGCTGCTCGCGGGAGAGATCTACACCACATTTACCTTTCTCGGCGGCAGCGGTTTCGCTTACGGCAAGGGAGCCCCCGCCTATTACATTCTCTGCTACGGCACGCTCGCCTACGTACTGTCCTATTTCATGCTGCCGCCGATCTGGCGCTATGGGAAGGAGAACCGGCTGTACTCGCAGTCGGATTTCTTCGTACGCAAATACGACAGTCCGGCGCTCGGCGTCATCGTCGCACTCGTGGACATCGCGGCACTCATTCCTTACCTCGTCCTCCAGTTCAAGGGACTAGGCATCATCGTCGAGGTTGCCGGCTACGGTGCGATCTCGTCGACGCTCGCCATCTGGATCGGCGCCATTGTCGTCGCCGCCTACGTGATGATGTCCGGCGTCCACGGCTCGGCGTGGACCGCGGTCGCCAAGGACGCACTGATTCTCGGCGTCGTGATCTTTCTCGGCATCTACCTGCCTTTCCACTATTATGGCGGATTGGGGTCGATGTTCGCAGCAATCGAGCAGGCAAAGCCTGGATTCACGGTGCTGCCGCCCCACGGTGAGAGCCTGTGGTGGTTTTCCTCGACCGTGCTGCTCACAGCGCTGGGCTTTTACATGTGGCCCCATACGTTCGCATCGATCTACACCGCAAAGAGCGCCACTGTGATCCGCAAGAATGCGATCGTGCTGCCGCTCTATCAGCTCATTCTGCTGTTTGTGTTTTTCGTCGGCTTCGCGGCGACGCTGCAAATTCGCGGACTCTCTGGTTCAGACATCGACCTTGCCCTGTTCAAGCTTTCGGTAAAGACCTTCGACCCCTGGTTCGTCGGCGTGATAGGCGCCACCGGCGTGCTCACCGCATTGGTGCCGGGCTCGATGATCCTGATCACGGCCGCCACCCTGATCGCAAACAACCTTTACCGCGCCCTCAACCCCGCGGCCGATGACCGGCAGGTCTCGCGGTTGGCGAAGCTCCTGGTGCCGGTGGTCGCTTTGGTCGCGGTATTCTTTACTCTGAAGGGTGGAGAGACCATCGTGGCCCTGCTGCTGATGGGCTACAGCCTGGTTACGCAGCTTTTTCCCTCACTGGTGCTCAGTCTCGCCCGCCGCAACATCGCGACGCGAGAAGGCGCCGCGGCAGGTCTCATCGCTGGTGTTGCAACAGTGGCTGTTACGAGCCTGACCGGCGTCAATTTCCATGCAGTGTCATGGCTGCCGCCGCAAATCCAGGACCTCAATGTTGGCATTGTGGCCCTGGCGCTGAACTTCATCGTGCTGATCGCGGTCAGCTCGGCGACGCGGGTCACCGCAGCCCCGGCAAGGGCGGCCGCAGAATAGATGATCTGAAGGGAACCTTGGCAGGACGCTAACGCCTGGGGAGCGGGAACCAGAACCGGCCCGCGCGGGTTAGTTCCGCGGAGGAACACCAGAATGACCACGCGGAAGGGCCGAACACGGCCAGAGGAACCATCAAAGGCAGCGAAGTTGTTTGGCGACATGGCCAACCGGACCTCGTTGGCCGCGGGTCGAGCCTCGACATTCGCTCTTGCCGTTGCCGTGGTTGTCATCTGGGCGATCACCGGGCCGCTCTTCGGTTTCTCCGACACGTGGCAGCTTGTCATCAACACCGGAACCACCATCGTCACCTTCCTGATGGTGTTCTTGATCCAGAATTCGCAGAATCGAGACAGCGCGGCAATTCAGGTGAAGCTTGACGAATTGATCCGCACCGGCGCCGCTGGAAATTCCTTCGTCGGCATCGAGCATCTCACGGATGAGGAATTGGCCGAGCTGCGCGAGAAATGCGAAGCCAGGGCGCGCGCTGAAAAGGCGGGGGAAATATCCGTCCAAAAAGCCGGAAGCAAGGCGAGACGAGCCGCGGAGAGAGCTGTCTCTGAGTGACTGTTGTGGCTTGGTCGGCCAAGCTAGAGCGGCTTTACTCGCTGCGCGAAGAGCGCTGGTAGGCTGCGCCGTGCGCGCCACTCAGATTGTGCGCAGTGTTAATCACCGATAGATGCGAAAAGGCTTGCGGGAAATTGCCCAGCTGCCGTTTGGCAGATGGATCGTATTCCTCGGCCAGAAGGCCGATATCTTTGCGCAGCGAGAGCACGCGCTCGAACAGGCTGCGGGCCTCTTCCCACCTGCCCTGCAGGACGTAATTGTCCGCCAGCCAGCAAGTACAGGCAACAAACATACCCTCCCCGGCTGGCAAGCCGTCGGCTCCGTCACGCGTGTGATAGCGTTGCACCAACCCGTCGCGAACCAATCCGCGTTCGATGGCCGTTAGGGTACCTTGAACGCGGTCATCGGAAGACGGCAAGAAGCCCATAATCGGCATCAACAGCAAACTTGCATCGAGCGAAGTCGCGCCATACGACTGAACGAAACTGTTCTGCTGGCGATCAAACCCCTGGTCGCAAACCTGGTCGTGGATGGTCTGGCGAATCTCACGCCAATGGGAGACAGGACCCTCCAGTCCGAACTCGGCCGCGGAGCGCACGGCCCGATCAAAAGCGACCCACGCCATCACTTTCGAATGCGTGAATTGCCTGCGGCCAGCGCGTACTTCCCAGATCCCGTCGTCCGGCTGCTCCCAAACCGTTTCAAGATGCGCAATCAGCGCGCATTCGAGCGACCAACTGTCTTTGCTGTAGGGCAACCCCGCTATTCGCGCGACATAAAGCGCGTCGAGAACCTCACCGTAGACATCCAGCTGCAGCTGCCCGGCCGCCGCGTTGCCGATTCGGACCGGACCGGAGCCCTCGTATCCGGGAAGCCAGCCAACCTCGTATTCGTCCAACCGCCGTTCGCCGGCGACGCCGTACATGATCTGAAGATCCTTCGGGCTGCCGGCAACGGCGCGCAAAAGCCATTGTCGCCAAGCCGTGGCCTCTTCGACATATCCCGATATCCGACCATTCTCCGCCCGATTTGAAGCGCTGCGACCAGCCGTTCCAGAATGCGAGCGCCTGCGCCAACGCCTCATTCGCTGGCCGCGGCTCTGGGGCAGGGCGATATGACAGAGACCAGCCGAGCACAAAGCTGACCTCTTCGCCTGCGGCGATCTCGAAGTGGCCGATGGTACGAAAATCATGTCCACGCAAATCAACGTCGCTGGCCAAAGTCAGCCGGTCCGGCCCGGCGACGAATTCGCGGCGACCATCCTTCAAGCGTCGGACCCATGGCACAACCGAGCCATAGCCGAAGCGCACGACGAGTTCGGTGTGCATCGCGACGCGACCTCGCAAGCCGTGAACGATTCTGACCAGTTCGGACCCCCCCCTTCCCGCCACGCCATGCAGTCAACGACGCTGACGGCACCGCCATCGACTTCGAAGGTGGTTTCAAGCACCATTGTGTGGCCGCGATAGGCTCGGGTGACCCGGCCAGGCTCGGACGCGGGCGCAATGAGCCAACGGCCCTGTTCTGGATCGCCCAGCAAGGCTGCGAAGCAGGCTGCGCTATCGAAACGAGGAACCCCAAGCCAATCGATCGAGCCGTCGCGGCCAACCAGGGCCGTCGTCTCGCAATTGCCGATAACACCATAGTCCTCGATGCGACCGGCCATCCGTGATCACCGATGCCGCCCTGCTCTCGGGCCGCGCCCGGAGGCGGCCGAGACTGTGCTTGCGATAAGCAGAGCGATCCCGCCGACCACAAATGGCGCCACCCGCGCCCACGTCCCGGGCGCCACAATCGCCCGGTCGCCAGCCTCATTGCCGAAGCGACCGCGCGTTCGATGTAGCGAATGGACTGGAGCCATCAGATTGTCCGGTCGATCCGGCTCGACGCTCTGACTAGTCTCCTGGCCGGCGAACGCCACCTTCGCCAGATACTGGTCGAGAAATGCGGGAAGCAGCATATTTCCGAGGATCACCTTGATGGTGCTCCATCCAATCCAGTATTCGCGCCTGGGACGTTGCACCGCCTGAAACACCGCCTGCGCAATCACGCCCGGCTCAACAACAGGCGCGACCGGCCGCGGCTGTCGCGGCATGTGCGTGCGTGCCCAGTCGAATTGCGGGGTGTTCACCGCGGGCAACTCCATCATGGTGAGACGAACGCTGTTGCGCTCGTGGATCAGTTCGGCGCGCAACGAATCCGTGAATCCACGTATTGCGTGCTTCGCGCCGCAATAAGCCGATTGCAGCGGAATGCCGCGGTAAGCCAGCGCAGATCCAATTTGCACGATATGCCCGCGGCCGGCCGGGCGCATGTGCCGGAGCGCTGCCATCGTGCCGTGCACGAAACCCAGATACGTCACCTCGGTCACGCGTCGAAATTCCTCCGGGGTGATTTGCCAAACCGGCGAGAACACCGTCACCATCGCGTCATTGATCCAGACGTCGATCGCGCCAAATACTCTCGCCACCTCATCGGCCGCCCTGAATACCGCCTCGGCGTCCGATACATCGGCCGCCACCACCAGCGCACGGCCGCCGAGCCGCTCGACCTCTTGCTTGACCTCCGCGAGAGCATCCGCGTCGCGTGCGATCAAGCCTATTCTCCAGTGCGCCCGGGCGAAGCGATGAACGATCGCGCGCCCAACCCCGGCGCTCGCGCCGGTGACGACGACAACAGGGGCGAACGGTTCATTGAGTTCGGTCATCAGATGGTGCACCTTGCGCGAGGTTCGAACGCTGCCTCCCAACCTTGAGCCAACTCTCCACCAGGGTTCGTAGTTCAACATTATTATTACAGCCGTATCAGCGCGAGACCCGACTCCGGTTCCAACCGTTTCTGCAAATGCGCCGGCGACTCCGTCACCACGATCTCGAGCGTAGGGCGCACCAGCGCTTTTCCCAGATGCCCGGCCATCGCAGCGCCGTCGCGCTTACCCACCACGACATGGATATGGATAGCCGGATCGCCCGATGGCCCCACCGCAACGTCGCCGATGAGGCTGGCGACCTCGACCTGCTCGTCCACCCTATTCTCGACGTATGCTTTGCGCGTCCAGTCGAAGTATTTGAGCGTGACCTCGCTGAAAGCGCCTATGGCCGTGATTTGCGCTGCGGTGATGCGCTCTTTCGCGACGAACAACTTCAGGCAGTCAAGCACCTCGTCGCCACCATCCATCACCACGGCGAAGGTTCGTTGCCCATTGTTGTCATTCAACAGCTTCTGTTTCATGAGGCGGCATTCTCCTTCATTGCGGCCGATATACGCGCGGGTCGAACTGACCGGCGCTCCGTATGCAGTTCACCGCGCCGGCCAAGCGCGCGGATGCGATCCGCCGTCCGACAGGCGATCGCCTGGATGGTGAGTGATGGATTGGCGCCGCCCACGGTCGGAAAAACGGATCCATCGCAGATCCAGAGATTTGGGATATCCCAGCTTCGGCAATCTGCGTCGACAACGCTCGTCCGAGGATCATCACCCATGCGAGCTGTGCCGTTGAGGTGGCACGTGTCGTCCTCCTGGATCCAGAGATCCCTGGCGTCCACCGCCTGCAGGGCCCGGCCCATGAACTTGAGGGCATGGTCGATCAGCCGCTTGTCGTTGTCGCACCATGAATAGGTAATTCGTGGGATACGGAGGCCATACTGGTCGACGTCGTCGGCGAGCGTGACGCGATTTGCTTCCTGCGGCAGCATTTCGCCGACGATTTTCAGACCAACCACGTGGTTGTAGTCCTTCATCGCCTCGATCAGGCGCGAACCCCACAGGCCGTGTGCACTCATCTGGGTATTGGCCCAGAGCTGGGGCAGCGGGCCCTGGCTCATGTAACTGTAGCCGCCGAAGAAATCCTTGCCGCGATCCTCGTAGTTCCAGTGCTCGGTGATCGCGAGCGATGGCGGACCCTTGTAGGAGCGGACCTCATCATCCATGAGACCCCAGACCGCCTGATTGGATTGTGCCATCAAATTCTTGCCGACCAGCCCCGAGCTGTTGGCAAGCCCGTCGCGAAACTGGTCAGTGGCGGAGTTCAAAAGCAGACGCGGCGTTTCGATTGCATAGCCCGCCACGACGACATGCCGAGCGCGTTGAAAATGCCAGGCGTCTTCGCGGTGATAGTGCACGCCCGCGGCCAGTCCGCCGGGGTTCAGTTCAATCCTGCCGACCATCGCAAGGTCGCGAATTTCAGCACCGGCGGCAATCGCACGTGGAATCCATGTAACGAGCGCGCTCTGCTTGGCGTTGGTCGAGCAGCCGGTCACGCAGAACCCCCTGTAGACACATGGGTGGGCGCGCCCGCGCGGCGCGGAGAGAGTGGCGAGCGGCGTTTCGGTCCATTGAATACCGAGCGCCTCGCAGCCTCTGGCCAGCGCGCGCGCAGCGGCATTCAGCGGGTGGGCACGATAGGGATAACGCGGACGCGGCGGCCCCCAGGGATAAGTAACCGGGCCGGATATCTTCAGGGCGTCTTCGACCTCGCCGTAGTAGTGCCACATCTCCCGCCAATCCAGCGGCCAGTCGGCGCCGTAGCCAAGCAGCGATCGGGACTTGAACCATTCGGGCCGAAACCGCAGCGACACCATGGCGAAGTGTACGGTCGAGCCGCCGACCGCCTTGCCGCTGTTGTTGCTGCCCATCTGTAGCGGATTGTCGCCATCTACGATGCGGTCGTCGGTCCAGTAAAGTTTCGTCTGCTCGGATTCGTCGGAGGCGAAATCCTCGAGCGGCCGAAAGTACGGGCCAGCATCGAGGGCGACGACCGAGAAGCCGTATTCGGCGAGCTTGCAGGCCAGCGTGCCTCCCCCCGCTCCCGTGCCGACGATGACGAAATCGACCTCGTCGTCGTTGTCGTACTCGCGCATCGGGACCCAGCCGCCGGGACGGAACACGTCAGGGGCGCGTCCCTTGGTGGCGCGTGGCACTTGCAGCGGATCATCCGACATGACGGTTGATCCGGCGCGCCGAGACATCATCCTCGACTTTTGCTTCCGCGGCCTCCCAGGGATCGCGGTCGTTGAAGTCCAGACGGACGTAGCCGCGCGGGCTCGCGGGACCACCCCAACCGATCTCGCTCCACGCCGCAGGATGGGAGTAGTAGGCAAGCACCAGGTCTCTCGCCATGCGCTTCTTGAAGAAGTCGCTCGGGCTCATCGTGCCCCATTCGGCGGCGCCGGCGCTTCCACCCTGAACTCGCGCCAATACCCTGTCCTGCTGATCCGGTGAGAGGGCGGCGAAACGCGCGCCATGCGCCGTCCCGGATTCCGCATCGATCGCTGCGAGTCCGATTCGCCAGGCCTCTCCTTCCCGCGGCATGCTGGCGAGCCGATAGCCGTCGGAGACTCCCTGATGCAGCTTGTGATCGACCAAGGCCGCTACCGGTATGACTTCAGGGTTATGTTGCTGCGGAACGATGCGCGCGGCGATGGCGCACACCGTCTCGAATTCCGATGGCGTGAAGAATCGCGGTTCATCGCGAACGGCCAACCGCCGCTCGACCACGCGTCGCGTCTGCTCATTCCAGGATGGAGTGAAGCGCTTCTTCATCACGTCATAGCCTGGATAGCGGTCGCCGGCCTGGCTCCGTTGGTCACGCATCGGGATGATCCCCCTTCAATTCCAGAGCGGCGAGAGCCGCAAGGGCAAGACCCGCAAAACTAGGCGGCGCCGGCAGCGGCGGCCCGTTCAGGATATTCTGGCTCCAGTTGCGCCAGCCGCCCATGTTGCGCGACACGCCATAGGCGTGAAAGCCGACGCCGGCGAAGCCCATCGCCGCGAGCACTCTCATGAATCGGTGGGTCGAGCGGTGACGACGGCCGGGACCCCGCGCGGCGGCGGAAAACAACATCGCGGCGCCGAGCGGCGGCAGCGTCACCGGCAACATCATGAACGGGTTGTGAAAGGCGCCGCGGAAGTGCAGTAACCCAGCCTCGCCTGTCGTTCCGAGCAAACCGGCGCCGGCAACAGCCGCAATCGTCCGGCCCGCAGGCAGCGCGAAAATCTCCGGCCGCGTGCCCGGCGTGCTCTCGCGCACGCGTTCGGAGCAGAAGCCGAGCAGTCCCGCCAGAAGAATGGCCATCGGCGCACCGAGCGGCGCCCCGTAGAACACGTTCTGCCAGCTGAAGCCACCGTCCTTTTTGCCGACATTGTAGACGTGAAAGGCCGTACCGACCACGCCCGTCGCGGCGGCCAGTACATAGGTGATATCGCGCAGCAGATGTGAGAACGGCCGCTTGTCGGCTGTCCCATGAATGCTGGTGGCGAGCGTCATCGAGGCTACGACGAGCGGCGTGAACATCGCCTTGTTCTTGAATGAGCCGCGATAGTGCTCGATCCCGCTGTCGGCGAGAACCGAAGCTGCAAGTGTACCGGCGGCGCGGTTAAGCCGTCGTGCTGCGAGGACTGTCGCTCCTTTCCGAATCGAAGCCTGCGATCGGAGACGCGTTTCACGATAAGGTCGCGTCAGCGGAGCCATCGTCGAATGCCGTAGAGCGGCGCTCGCGACTCCGGCAGCCAGAACGCCCGCGCCCAAGAGCAGATTGCGTCCGTTTCCCGCCATCATGCGCTTCCCTGCACCGCATATTGGGCAGCGTCCTGATGCTTGAACGACAGACCGTTACCTGGGCTGGACGCATCCGGACGAATCATTCCCTTGCGCGGAGCGGGCGCGCCTTCAAAAAGCATGCTCTCGATTCGGACGTGATCATAAAACCACTCCAGGTGCCGCAGGTGCGGCGAGGCGCAAGCGACGTGCAGATGCAGCGCGGGCGCACAATGGCCGGACAAGTCGATGTGAAAGGCCTCACAAAGCGCTGCTATCTGCAGAAATGCGGTGATCCCGCCGCAACGGGTCACATCGGCCTGCTGGACGTCGATGGCCCTCGACTGGAGCATGGTCCGGACATAGTTGAGTGTGTAGGCGTATTCCCCGGCCGCGATCTCCATCGTCGCTGGCGCCCGCGCACGAACAGTCCTCAGCCCCTCCAGATCATCCGACGACACGGGCTCCTCGAACCAGCCGACGTCCTGCTCGGCGAACCGGTCCGCGAGTGCCAGCGCCTGCTTGGCGCCATACGCCCCGTTGGCATCGACGAAAAGCCTGGCGCGATCGCCGATCGCGCGCTTCGCGATCTTCACACGGTGGGGATCGCGCTCGGGTTCGGAGCCGATCTTCATCTTGACGAACGCGCAGCCTTGCTCGGCCACCCAACCACCCAATTGCTCTTCCAATTGCCGGTCGGTGTAGGTCGTAAAACCGCCGCTACCGTAAATCGCGACCGCATCGCGATAACTGCCCAATAACCGAAAGAGCGGCAATCCGAACAAACGAGCCTTTAGGTCGTACAAGGCAGTGTCCACCGCCGAGATCGCCGTCGCGGCCATTCCCTCCCGACCCAGATTGCGTACCGCCTGTTGCATTCGGAGCCAGGCGGCCTGAGGGTCCATGACGTCGGCGCCTTCGATGGCGGGACCAAGCTTTCCGACGATCAGGTGGACGATGGCGGCGCTGGAATAGGTGTAGCCGATCCCGGTCTGGGTGCCGCCCGAGATCTCCACCAGGACCAGCGTTGTCGAGTCCCAACTGTTCGTTCCATCTGCCTCGGGTCCGTCAGTCGGAATCCTGAACGCCCGCGCACGCACGCTATGAATCGATACCTCGGGCTTCATGATCAGTCTTTTCCAGGAAGCACGCTGGTCAATAGCTCCTTCGCGCTGTTCTTGAGCACGCTGCCGAGTTCCGGCTCCGATGGAATCATGCTGACGAAGTTCTTTGCGTCTTTGAGTGTGATATGCGGCGGCAACGGCGGCACATTTGGATCGGTATAGGCCTCGAGGATAACTGGACGGTCCGCCGACAGCGCCTCGTCCCAAGCTGCGCCGACCCTGTCGGGATTGTCGACGAAGATGCCCTTCAGCCCGAGCAGCTCGGCGTATTTGTGATAGGCGAAATCGGGAATGCTCTGCGTCGACTCGGTTTTACCGGCGCCCAGCATGATCCGCTCTTCCCAGGTGACCTGATTGAGATCGCGGTTGTTCAGCACAAGCACGATCAATCTCGGATTCGACCACTGCTTCCAATATTTGGAGATGGTGATCATCACGTTCAGCCCGTTCATCTGCATCGCGCCATCGCCCATGCAGGCGATGACGGTGCGGTCGGGATAAGCCATCTTGCCGGCAACGGCATAAGGCGTGCCCGCTCCCAGCGAGGCAAGCCCGCCCGACAACGAGGCCTTCATCCCGCGCCGCATCTTCAGATCCCGCGCATACCAATTCGCCACGGATCCGGAATCGGCGGTGATGATGGCGTTATCCGGCAGCCGTGGCGACAGTTCCCAGAAAGCTCGCTGGGGGTTGAGAGGCTCGGCCGAATTCATCGCGCGCGCTTTGAGCGTCGCCCACCACTCTTTCATGCCTTTTTCGATTTCACCTCGCCACGACGGCTCCTTCTTCTGCTTCAACAGCGGTAACAGTGCTGCCAGAGCGGTCGCACTGTCGCCGACGATATTGACTTCCATGGGATAGCGAAGGCTCAAGCGGCTGCCATCGATGTCGATCTGTACCCCACGGGCGTCTCCCGGCTTCGGCAGGAATTCGCTATATGGAAACGCGGATCCGACCATCAGGAACGTGTCGCAGCTCTTCATAAGATCCCAGCTCGGCTTGGTGCCCAGCAACCCGATCGAGCCGGTGACGAACGGCAGATCGTCGGGAACTGCCGCCTTTCCAAGCAGCGCCTTCGCGACGCCGGCCTGCAGTCGCTCCGCGACGGAGATGACTTCGTCCGTGGCTTCGAGCGCACCGGCGCCCACCAGCATGGCGACTTTCTTGCCGCTGTTCAGAACGTCGGCGGCAGCGCGCAGCAGGCTGTCCTCAGGACGTTTCGCGGGGCCGGCATAACCAACGCCAGTGTGCGTGGCACCATGCGCGAGCGGCGGATCCTTATAGTCGAGCTCCTGCAAATCGTTCGGCAGGATGATGCAGCTAACCCCCCGTTTAGTGTGAGCAATGCGCACTGCGCGATCGACCAGATGCCGCACCTGCTCTGGAACGCTGGCCAGCGCCACATACTCGGTGACGTCCTGGAACAGCGCCTGAAGATCGACTTCCTGTTGATAGCTGGCACCGATAGCCGACCTCGCCTGCTGTCCGACCAGGGCAACGACCGGGACGTGGTCCATCTTGGCATCATAGAGCCCGTTCAGCAGATGGATGGCGCCCGGGCCCGACGTTGCGTAACACAGACCAACCTGCCCGGTGAATTTAGCGTGCGCCGAGGCCATGAAGGCAGCCATTTCCTCATGGCGGACCTGGACGTAGTCCATCTTGTCCTTGGCTTTTTCAAGCGCAACATCCAAACCGCCTACACCATCGCCCGGATATCCGTAAACCCTGCTCAATCCCCATTCTGAAAGCCGATGCCAGACATATTCGCTTACGTTCATGTTGTTCTTCTCTCTGAAGGGAAACGGACCTGTTGCAGTGGTTGTGACGCAGCCGGCTCGGATGAGATCGACCGCAGTATCGCCAGCTACTTCTTCTTTGTGCTGGACGAGGCGCCGGATCCCGTGGTCGAGTTCGAGATTGTTTCAGTTGTGTTTGTATTCGAGTTCGCGCCTGTCGAGTTCACGGCTTCGAACACGGACATTCCTTGCGGTCCGATCGTGATGAGCACCGGATTGCCATCCTTCGGCTGAGAGCTGCATTGTGCGAGCTTTCCCCGAAACAATGATGGGAGAGGCGTCCCTGTTCCAATCAGTCTTAGGGCAAATCGCACAAACCCCGGCTTCGAGTGATGGTCTGCCGAGCAGATGAACAGTCCGCTCCAAACGGCTTTCGTAACAAGGTCTTGGCGAGTCGTTAGGCGCCTAGGGCGGATCAGGTCGGAATCATTTGTACGGGTAGCGCTCCGACTATTTGTGCGCAGGCCAGGGACGGCCCAGAGGGTGGTTGCCGGCTTTGGAGCCAATGAGGCCCTGGACTGGCCAACTTCGAGTGATCGGCCAAAAGGCGTGCAGATGGCACAGGAACCCGGGCCTGGAACATACGTTAGCGGCGTGGTGGGTGGCGGCGGTTGGCGAGAGTTGGCGAATGTCCCAGACGAACAGCACGGTCGACAGCGAAGACGCTGGGGTTCTCTCAAGGGCATTGCCAGAATCTTCGGCAAGGAATGGGACTCCCCGACCGCGCTCGATACGCTGAGGCGGCAGAACAAGCCGAAGGGCTTCATGTGCGTCTCCTGCTCCTGGGCAAAGCCGGCCGACTACCACACATTCGAATTCTGCGAGAACGGCGCCAAGGCGACGCTGTGGGAACTCACGACGCGCCGGTGCACTCCGGAATTCTTCGCCAAGCATACGGTCACGGAATTGCGCTCCTGGCCCGACTATGATCTCGAACAGCAAGGGCGGCTGACCCATCCGATGCGTTACGATCGCGACAGCGACCGCTACGTGGTCTGTGACTGGGACGAAGCCTTGGACGCCATCGGATCGCAACTCAGGACGTTGGACCCGAAGTCGGTGATCTTCTATTCCTCCGGGCGAGCCAGCCTCGAGACCTCGTACCTTTACGCCCTGTTCGCGCGCGTTTACGGCAATAACAATCTGCCTGACAGCTCCAACATGTGCCACGAGACCACCTCGGTCGCGCTGAAGAAGGTCATTGGCGCTGGCGTCGGTACCGTCGTGTTTGATGATCTCAGCAACTGCGCCGCGGACGAAAGTCGTAGGCCGCGGCGCAGCCGACCTAGCCCCTAGCGCGCCAAAATAGGGATTATCGCGAGTACTACGGCACCGACACGCCCAGCCAAGAAGATTGCTCTTTTGGCCGCTGTCTTAAGAATGATCTCTCCGGCCCGCCTTTGCCGCCGGATAGGGTTCTTGGAGGCGGCTGCGCTGGACCTTCACATGAGTACGATTTCGTTCCGTGCATGGCGATGCCGGCGCTGCGATGACGGAACTTGCACATCTTCGCGACCGCATGGTCGACATTCAGCTCGCGCGCCGCGGCATCCGCGACCGCCGCGTTCTGGACGCCATGCGACAGATGCCCCGGGAGCGGTTTGTGGAAGCCGGTTTCGAGGAATTCGCCTATGAGGATGGCGCGTTGCCGATTGCAACGAGCAGACGATTTCGCAGCCCTACATTGTCGCGCTAATGACCGAAGCGGCCGAACTGAAGCCGACGGACAAGGTACTCGAGGTCGGGACCGGCTCAGGCTATGCCGCGGCAATCGCCTCACGACTCGCTAAAATGGTTCACACCATTGAGCGGCATGGCGCCCTCGCCGGGATCGCCACCCAGCGACTTAATGCACTCCGACCGAAATTGCATCGTCCATACCGGGGACGGCACCCGCGGTTTGGTCGGCGAAGCGCCGTTCGACGCGATCCTGGTCGCCGCCGGTGGTCCGTTGGTGCCGGATGCGCTTACGTAGCAGTTGGCCGTCGGTGGCCGCCTGGTCATTCCGGTCGGGGATGGGGATGGGGAACAATCGCTGTTGCGGATCAGATGCTGCACCAATGCTGAGTTCGATGAAGAGGCGCTCGGCGCCGTCCGCTTCGTACCGTTGATCGGCGAAGGATGGGCGGAGGACGGCACACGCGCGGCAAGCAACCACATCCCTGGACATACGCAATTGCACTCGTTGACGGACATGATCCGTGCTGCCGTCGAACCGTTGCCGGCCTTCGACGATCCAGCGTTCGGCGCGCTGTTCGATCGATTCGGACAGTCGCGCGTTGTCCTGCTGGGCGAAGCCAGTCACGGCACGTCGGAGTTCTGTCAAGCGCGCGCCGCCATCACGTGCCGGCTGATCGAGAAGCACGGCTTCACGATCGTCGCCGTGGAAGCGGATTGGCCCGACGCCGCTGCCGTCGACCGGTACGTTCGCGATCGAGCGCACCCAAGCTCACGCGAGCAGAAACCCTTCGAGCGCTTCCCGACCTGGATGTGGCGAAATACCGACGCCGCCGCCTTCGTCGATCGGATGCGCAACTCCAATGAACGAAAGGCGGCAAGGGACCAGGCTGGGTTCTTCGGACTCGACATTTACAACATGCGCGGTTCGATCGCGGCCGTTCTCGCCTACCTCGACAAGATTGATCCTGAAGCCGCGGCGGTGGCGCGCGAACGCTACGGTTGCCTTACGCCATGGCAGCGCGGAACCATCGACCTACGGGCGCGCCGTCCTGACCGAGGGCTACCGGAAATGCGAGGAGAAGATAGTTCGGCAGTGTCAGGATATCCTGAAAAACCAGCTGGACTATGAAGCAAACGACCCGGACAGTTTCCTGGATGCCGTACAGAACGCGAGATTGATCGCATCAGCCGAGCGCTACTACCGGATCATGTACTATGGCGGTGCCGAGTCCTGGAATCTGCGTGATACGCACATGTTCGAGACCTTGGGCCATATCCTCGAAGCTCACGGGTCCCAATCCAAGGCCGTGGTTGGGGCGCATAATTCCCATATCGGCGACGCTCGCTTTACCGACATGGGCGCGATCCGCGGCGAACTCAACATCGGTCAGCTTTGTCGGGAGAAATTCGGCGAAGGAGCGTCGGTGATCGGACTTGGCACCCATACTGGCACGGTAGCCGCCGCGTCAGACTGGGGCGGAAACATGGAAGTGATGCGAGTGCGGCCCTCTCGGCCAGACAGCTATAGCGGCTGTTTCACGATGCCGGCAGGACGCGCGGTCTGGCCGAATTCCGCCGCTACGAGGCCCCTTCGCCGTCGTTTGCTTAGCCCTCCGCCTCGAACGCTTCGTTGGCGTGATCTATCGACCGGACACCGAACTGCAAAGCCACTATGCCGAAGCGTCGGTGGCTCAACAGTTCGACGCGGTCGTCTGGTTCGATGAGACACATGCCGTGACGCCTTTGGGCCTGGAGCATCGCCGCATTGGTGTTCCCGACACCTATCCCTTTGGTTTCTGATCCCGCCTAAGGCAGACGTCTCGTGAATCCTTACGTTACCGGCCTTTGCTCACCTATTTGTCGAAATCTTCCAAACCGATCTTCTCGCGCAAACGGTCGATCACCTTGGAAGCTTCGGCCTTAGACAGTTTCTCATCGAAGGCCGCGGGCTCTTGGGCCTGTTCGGAAAGCGTTTTCAAGTAAGAAGCCTGGGCGCCGGTCATCGGCTCGTCACCGGAGACCCAATCATCCGGCTCCTTTTCGGTATTTGATTTTGAATCTACCATGCGATGTTAACGCCGTCGTTCGCGATACGTTCCAGGACCGTCCGGGAACGCCCGGGGGCTTGTGGGCGTTGCGGCTGAGGGCACCCACTCAGCGATTGGGATCATCCAATGCCGACATGTGAAACCTGTGGCAGTGACTATGACAAGGCGTTCCGAGTAACGATGAATGGGCAGACCCACACGTTAGATACTTCGAGTGTGCGATCCACGCCCTGGCGCCCACCTGCAAGCACTGTGGCACGCGGATCGTCGGACATGGGCTCGAAAAAGACGGCACGTTCTATTGTTGCGATCACTGCGCGGGCAAGGACGGCGTCTCTGGCTTACGTGATCGGGTCTGAGCAGAAGAATTGCAAGCTGCGCGTGGTCAACGTCGTACGGATGCCCGTCAGGGCGCGGTGACCGATGCTCTCCGTCGCCAAGGAACGCATCGCCGCCGGGTGAGGCAACTTGGCGGGCGACCGGCTATTCCCGGAATGCGAATGAGCAATTTGCTAATGAAATTCCTTTTGCCTGTTTTTTGGATATCACAATTGAGACCGAGCCTCGACGTACTTCCATCGTTACCGAAGTTCGAAGGACGACACGCCGCTGAATAAAAGCCTTCACTCGGGTCGGCCGTAAGATAGTTGTCTTGCAGCTGATCGTCGAGATATACACAGATATCATAGCACGACTTAAGGAGGTTCAGGTAATTGCGGTGTCCGGGATCGAATAGCTCGGACGATATGCGGCCAACGAAATGTTGCTGCACGAAGCGGCGGCGTTCGAATGCGTCCTTCACCGTCATCGTTCCGATCAATGCATGTGATGATTAGGAAAATCATCAGGCACATCTGATTCCCACCGTGATCAGAGGAACCGACGACTGTCAGGTTTCTTAAATCCCGATTAGGGTTTGATAAGGAGCTTGGAATGGCGGAGAAAGATCCGAAGAGGCCCGAATCGGCAAACAACAGGAAACTTGTTATTGCTGGATGTGGCGTTCTCGCGGCGGCGTTCATCGCTTTGACCGTTTGGCCGCTTCTGACGCCCAACTCGATAGGTACTCCATCCGGCGGCGCAAACCCTTCGACCAGTTCCGACACGACCGTCGGCCGCGGCGCGCCGGCTCAACGGGCGGCGGAAAGTTCCATTGGAAAGAATGATCCAGCTGGCCAAGAGGATTCATCGGGTGGACGTGCTCGAAACATCAAAGAGAGTTCTCGACCCCTGTCGCTAAACGACAGCCAGCGCAAACAGATCAGTGAAATCATTTCGAAGCAGAAATTTTCAATGGCTCAGCAGGTTCCATTCGAACTCATGATTGGCTCCGCGGTGCCACGGCAGCTCGAAGTGCATGACCTTCCTTCGGAAGTTGCGCAAATCATGAACGGCTATTGGGGTGACCAATACTTAATGGTCCAGGACAAACTCGTGATCGTTGATCTCCATTCTCGGAGGGTTGTCGCTATCGTGCCGTCCGCCGCCTGATTAGCACCCTTGCGGGCCTATGAATTACCAAAGCGGAGATGCTTCACTTGCGCTCTTTTCCTGCGGCAATCGTTCGTAGATTCGGGTTTGATCATTCGTCGAACCGTGAGCAACAATTAAATGTGCTGCCAGGATCGAAATCGGAAGGCACCTTCTTTCTTAGGCTGCGGGACCATCCTTTGGGAGTGTTCCATTTGGTCGAACTTTATCGCTGGATGGGATTTTTCGGATGGCCTAGGGTCTGTTGGGATTCATCTGGAGTTTATCGCGGCCGCGGCCAGATAGATCATTGAAGTGAAGCTCTGGTCGGTCTTGTCGGCGCGCATTGCGATGCGCTTGAATTCCTTGAGCTTGCCGAAGAAGTTCTCG
>NZ_JADPJJ010000014.1:0-31657 GCF_023073375.1 Bradyrhizobium sp. 197
CCAACTCGCCATCGCACCGGTCTCGAAGCCGATACGCTCGGCATGAGGCGCATGTTTGTTAAGCAGGTCAGTCAAGGCACCAGGATTAGACTTGGCTTTCCCTTCGAGATTACTTGACCAGTCTCGTTGACCGCGCACACAGCGGTCTCTCTCTGTGAGACGTCCAGCCCGACGTGCTGCTTCATGGGAGCTCCTTCGAATCATTTGATTGCGAGGGCTCAACGATAACGGAGGTTGTCTGTCACGAGCGCCGACCGCAATTACGTCATCGTGTTCAAATGCTGCGTCACCGCGCCGAGCTGGGCCGCCGCCTAATCACTCCAACCTCGTCCTCGATAGAGATCTCCGTCCCAAAGGCCGCTGAGAGCCTCTGCAGACGCTCCAGAATGACCTTTGCTTGAACCCCGGGGGCAGGACACGGAATCCCACGGTTGGCGAACCGCTTCGAGTGACCAAGCTCGATAGGATAAAGTCTCACCTCAGCAAGTTCGTTCTGCTCGAATCGGCTAACCGCGATAATGCTCTCATAGTAGACGGGATCGCAGAACCCGGGATCAGTCTCGTATCCTCCGGCCATCTCGGCCAGGGTCACCTCAGCATCCGTGTCGACGCGCGGGTCCTTGCCATAAGCATCGAACATGTCAGCGCCCACGGGCGTCCGCAGGTCATCCATGATGAAGTTCCCCAAACTATAGAAGATCGGCCGCCCCTTGTAGATCTCGATGCCGCGCAGCTGGTGCGGTCCATGGCCAATGTAGGCATCAGCCCCAGCATCTATGAGACGACGGGCAAGCGCTTGTTCATAATCAGGCGGCTCCTGACTCCAATTCCCGGGCTGGTGACCGTGGTTCGTGGCGACGCAGCAGTCGGAGAACTGCTTGCCCCGACGCACGTTTCGGAGGACGTTTGCCACATCCTGCGGGTTGGCTTCGTAGCTGTAACCCGCCTCGGGCCCAGCCGTATATGTCGTTCCGGCGAGTACGACTCGGTCTGGATCTTCACGGCCAGACCCGAAGCCCGGCAACGCATTGCGTACGTGCCTCAAGCTGTCGAGCATCTCCGGTAGAACTACGATGCTTCGCGCCACACGAAGAGCGTTGATCCCCGGTCTGCCCGGCGCCTCGCAGGCCGCATCGGCCGCCCGCGACAGCGGCGTGAACGTGGACGCAAACGACACCAGCCCCACGCGACCGCGGGCGGTCTCGAGAAAGCGAGCGGCACCGGCGTCAGCGAGGGTCTCGCCCGCCCCGGCATGGACGATGTCGTTCTGGTCGAGCGCCCGGATCGTCTCGCGCATGCCTTCAACGCCCCAGTCGAAGGTGTGGTTGTTCGCGTAGCTGACGAGGTTGAAGCCCATCGCCTTCAAGTCCGCTCCGAGCGCGGGCAAGCCGACGTGATACGCGCCGCCGTACTCAGCCTGCGGACTGCCCTGGAATGACCGGATGTTGAAGATGTTGGTTTCCATGTTGCCGAAAGTGACATCGGCCTTACGAAGGAGTGCGACGATTTCGCCGAAGCCCGAATGCTGGCCTTTGGTCAGCGGCCGCGTCACGATAAGATCGCCGACCGCCGCAATCGTAAAGCCGTCCGCAACGTTCGTTGCAATCGACCCAATGGTGTCATAGCCGACCCCCTGCTGGGCTGGATGGCAGCCGTTCTCGTGTAAGTATTCCCGCACAGGTCGCTCCATAGGCTGGTTCTTCTCGGCTAAATCTATTCGGCTCTATCGTTTCTTTGGCGCATGCTGAACAAGCTATTGGATTTGTAAAGCCTGTCCGCTGAATCTTAGGCGCGTTGAGGACCAGCGCCCGTTCCGCGTACGCTCAGCGCGGCCGCCAGCCGCAGGGGCGCGCATAAGCCCAGACACTGGCGCGCTCGTCACCATAGGCTCCGTGTACACCAGCTCCGTCTGCATGTTCATGACTTGGCGCAGCGTGGCATCGTGCCACGCGGACCCGCAACTCGGGTACGTAGTGCGTGATTGTCTTCGAGGCGTCGAGCACGCTCTCCTGCTCCAATGCTGCGGCGAGCGTGCCCGCGTACGATTTGGTCACTGAGTGGCACGCGTGCGGCGCGGCCGTTCGCGTAAGCAATCAAAGATTCGGCTTCCCAGATCGCATGTCTTTGCAGCATCTGATCGAATGAAAGCCCCCGGCGGGCATGCCGGAGGCTTTCTTGGAGGTTAAGCGGTATAGAGAGCCGTTCGTGTTCTCCTTCTAGTTCACCATGATCACCAGTTGCGCTGAGCGCGGAGAAGGAGCGTCAGGGCGTTCTGATCCTTGAGCTCGTATGCAGCACCGGGCTTTGCGATGCTCGACTGCAGCGGGAGGGTAACCGTGCTACCGGCGGCATACTTTTGATCAAGCATTACGTAGGCGAGATCCGCGGTGAAGGTCAGATTTTTCACCGGCGTCCACCGCGTGACCAACCCGACAACACCGTAGTTGAAGTCGGGATTGCAGCCAGCGACACCACTTGATAGTGCGAGAGTAGCTACGACTGCGCCGCAGATGTAGCCTTTTGCGGTAGTGTTGTAGCGCACAGCGCCCCAACCCCCATAAACGCTGCTGTTCCAGTGGGGATCCCAGTTGTGGGTGTACCCCCCCTGAAAGCCGTAGGTTGTGGTTAGCTGTTGGCCCGAGCCGGTGACGAATACTGAATCAGATAGACCGGCGAGACCAACACTCTGGTAAGCACCAGGAAGACCAGTGCCTCCATACATCGCGTAGGTGCTGGACATATACTCCTGAAAGTTGTAGCGGCTCGCACCATTCGTATACACGCCCGACATGTTGATCGTGTCGCCCGCGCCGGTGGGAATGTTTTTGATCGACAAAGCCAGCTGGCCAGCCCAGCCCCATTTATCGCCCGGGTGGCCGCTTGTTTCATCGGCACCATAATATGCTGCGTGATTTTCATGCGATGCTACTGACGCCTGGAATAGACCCCAAGCTTGGTCGACGCGCAGCATTGCCACGAGATCAGGAGCCCGCGAACCTCCGATATCGTTGGCTCCATAAGATCCAGTTGCAAGACCCGTGGAAGTCGAGCCGCTGACGTTCCAGATGTTGCTCGTCAGATTGGCAACCTGGTCCTGCGCTGAAAATGAGGCAGAAATGCCTTGGCCGAAGTCAGCGGTATAGGTGAATTGGTTCACAGGCTCCCAGCCGCCGCCACCGGGTAGTCCATCGAAGCTGTTGGCAGGATAGTTGGTCCAGGGCGCTGCGAACTGGGATTGTGCCTTACCGATGGTAAATCCCGCAAACTGGAAGAACGCGTAGTAGACACCAAGAGAACCAGCAGAAACCTGAGAAGCGATTGAGCTTGTGTAGGAGGTTGCGCCGTTCGTGGCACTGGAACCCGCGCCGCTATAGCCACCTGTCGTCCAAGTGTTAACAGCCTCGAAATAGGTGCGAACCACCCCGTACTCCGTGGCGGTACGGGTGTCGATGCTTAGGTCTGCGCGGGATTGAGCGGTGTAGTAGTTGCTCAACCGATTTCGGGCGCCAGCAACGCCGCTGTCGGCGGTTGCATAAACTCCGTTCGAGCCCAGCGCCAGCGATGTGCGCAAATAGCCGCCGAGTTTGATGCACGTGTCGGTGCCAGGAATGTAATAGAATCCAGCACCATAGAGCGAGCAAATCTTTACGTACTCGATCGCCTTGGCCTTGACCGGAAGATCGGCTGCCTGAGCTGTCGCGCTGGCAAACATTGCCGCGGATCCAAGGAAAAGAGTCTTTGTCAGTTTCATGATGAACCTCCAAGTTGGAAACGTCGTTTCCGTCCTTCAAAGATCCGCCGCTGCTAGCCTCACCGACTGGGCAGGTGCTTGACGGACGACGTCGAGGCGCCCCCTCTCCGTCAACTCACGATCTAAGCCGCCAATTGAATTCATACAATCAATTAATGATCGTAATTGATAACGCGCTACGGAGTGTTGCATTTTGGCACCAAAGCGTGTGCTCGCGAGCAAAAAGTCCTTGGTCATCAAAAAAAGAACCCCCGGGGGGCACCCCGGAGGTTCTCCTTGGAGATTTACATGATCGTGGAAGAGTCCTCCTCTAATCGATCTGGCCGGATCGTACCCTTTTTTAATTTATGATGTCAATTCATTTTCGGAATAGGCTTCATGTTTCTTGAGGGGCTTTCCTAGGGCCCTCGAGGGCGTTACCTCTCTCAGGAGCGGACTTATCGCTGACTTTCGGCGGAACAATCACGATGTCTGAAATGCAAGCGGTAGACCGGGCTGTTCGAGACCTGATTTGGAATATTGTCGAGCTTCACTCTCAACTGGAGGGCATACACAAGAGCTGGGCACAGCTTATGGGATTGACCGAGCCCCAATGGCTGATTTTGATGGCGATCGAAGAACTCGACGAAGGGCGTGGTGTTTCGGGCATAGCAGTCGCCGGCAAGCTGCGGTTCCACCCTGCGTTTGTCACTACCCAAACTAAGAAGCTCGAGGAGATGGACTTTTTGACGCGTGAGATCTCGCGCGAGGATGGAAGATATATTCAAATGTCTTTGACCGAAAAGGCTCGTGCGGAAATTGCGAAGCTGTCCATCAAGAGAGAGGCGTTGAATTCTGCGCTCATCGAGGGGCTCGACGAGGCATCGCTCGACTACCTCAACAAACGGCTGAACTCGATTGCAAAGAATAGCCGACTGGCTTCGCAGAAGCTTAGCATAGGCGTGTTGTAGGCCGAAACGAAACCCAAGCGCCTGCTCATTATTGGTTGAGCTTCTTCTCGAGCCAATCAAAGATGCGCTGATCTAAGATCACAAAGTTTTCTGGCTCCGCGCCTCCACGGTACATCTGAGGTAGAATCACCTCCAGAGGAACCCCCGCGGCCATACAATTTGCATGGAGTTCGACGACATCTGAGACGCTAACAATGCCACGGGCGCTTACAGGCACAAGAATTGGACAGTTTATCTTGTGCGTCAATTGAGGCGAATGTGCCGAATTCGCCTCAGCGTCCTCTGTGGCGCGAGTCAGCCATCTAATGCATCCCAAAGTTCGCGCGCGATTCCAAAGCCCAGCGTCGCAAACCGCCGCGGCGACCCGGTCATCATACGCGGCGAAATCGGTGGCCAGGGCAGCCGACGATCCATCACCGTAGACAGCAATTCGATTGCGATCAATGTCTGGACAGCAGGACAAATAGTCCAAACATCGAGACAATAGCATCTCGGATTCGCCGCGAGAGTTTCCTGCGACGTCCTCGTGGGAGACAACGAGGATAGACATCTTGCGACCAATGATGACCGGCAAGAGTCTGCGGAGCAGGCTCATTCTTTTCTCTTCCTCGCTGCTAATGCAGATCACTGCCGGCAAGCGCAAATAGGAGCCGCCGGCAGGCAAATAGCAGGCAGGCACTTGAACCTGATCGCACGAAATTCGCAGATTTTCGACCGTGTGCCCTAGAGCTGGTCCGAATTTCCGAAAGTCGCTTTCAACTGTCGCGGAAATCTCTGGGTCGTCTCGGTTCCCGTCCGCAAGTAGCCTTCTGGCAACCTCGAACGCAGTTAGCGCGCACAGCCAAGCCTCCTTGGCGATATCAAGTGCTTGCTTCTGCAAGTTGAGTTCAACAAGACTGGAATTGTGCTGGCCTATCGTTATCCAAGTCTTGGCCCAGCTTTGCAGCGCCGCTAACTCGCAGTCATCCGACGAGAGGCTATCCAAGAATGACGAGGCGCCGCGTCGGGTGGACGCAAGATCGCTCGTTCCAGCAAACCAAGCACGAGACTCCATCAATTTGTCCTCGGTGCAGATCCTGGGCCCTCGTGGTCCAGTCATTCAGAAGCTAAGCCGCCAGTGAATCTCGGTCCTAGGTGTCGGTACTATCAAAGATCCGTCGTTTTCCTCATCGGTTGGTAGTTTATACCGAGTTCCTGCCGAGAAACTGCTCGTAGGCGCACCTTTAAGCTCGAAGTCGTGCGTCTTGGGCCGTTATAAGAGGTTTTTAGGCGTAACAACTCAATACGGCTCCGCGCACGACGTGCCTGGGCGTCGGCAAATCGTTGTCGCAACGTCAAACCTGAGACCATGGCGATGCCAAACGAGTGAGTCTGCATCAGCAGCAACTCCGCCTGCTCTTCCATTGCGCAAGTGTTTCGAAGGATTTGCGTTCTATCCCATAGACTTGGCTGCTGAAGCCGAAGGATAGACCGTGCGGGCTATGCTAATGTGGCAAAGCGGCACAATGAGCCCAAGGATGGATTTCGGCACGTCAACCGCTCCCAACGCCGCATTCCATCGCAGGCGCAGCGCATTTGCCGACGATTGTTGCGGCAGATGGCGTAATCTCGCACAGAGAGCGTTTCCGGGTCGTGCAGCATTAGCAAAGTCAAAGAGACGGTTGCCAGATTCATCTCTGCTTGATCGAGCCTGACTTTGATGTGGGGCTCGATGGCATGTGAATGAGCGGAAATGCGAAGAGCAAGTAAGTGATCGGATCTTAGGCGAGGAATTCATGCTAAGGAACACGAAGCCAGTTTGGGAGTGCGTTGAGTCTCACAAAACGGAATTTTTCGATTTGAGCGACCGGATCTGGGGGCGCCCCGAAGAGAACTATCAGGAATTCTTCGCATTCAGCGAACATCGTCAGACGCTCGCCTTGCAGGGCTTTACGGTCTCCGAAGCGCTGGCTGGAATCCCAACAGCAGTGATGGGTGAAGCGGGTAAAGGCGGCCCTGTTATTGCTATCCTCGGTGAATACGACGCGCTGCCCGGTTTGAGCCAGGAAGCAGGCCTCGCTGAACAGCGGCCTCTCGTTCCGGGCGGTTCAGGGCACGGCTGCGGTCACAACATGCTCGGCTCGGCCTCGCTGTTGGCTGCAGTGGCGGTAAAGGATTGGCTGGCCCAAGCCGGGCTACCTGGCCGAGTGCGCTACTATGGCTGTCCTGCGGAAGAGGGCGGATCTGGCAAGAGCTTTTTGGTTAGAGCTGGCGCGTTCGACGATGTCGATATTGCGATTTGTTGGCACCCCTCAGCCTTTACGGGCGTGTGGCCCGCGGCTTCGCTCGCGTGTGTGGAAATGGAATTCACGTTTCATGGGCGCGCCGCCCATGCCGCGGTGGCGCCGCATCTTGGGCGAAGCGCGCTCGATGCCGTGGAGCTCATGAGCGTAGGTGTGAATTATATGCGCGAGCACATGCCCTCCTCGGCTCGCGTCCACTACGCCCTCGTGGATGGTGGAGGTATCGCCCCAAACGTGGTGCAACCGCGTGCTGTTGTTCGTCATCTCGTTCGGGCACTTAAACTCAATGACATGTGGGGTTTGGTCGAGCGGGTCCGGAAGATCGCTGAGGGCGCGGCGCTGATGACGGAGACCAGAGTGGAAATGAAACAACTATCGGGCGAGGCCAACTTAGTTCCCAACGCTCCCTTGGAAGAAGCCATGCATGAGAACCTGCTGCAACTGGGCGGAGTTGAGTTCGACAGTTCTGATATGGAGTTCGCCAGACAGATTCAACGCACTCTCCCGCCCGACGATATTCGTTCCGCGTATGGTCGTCACGGTCTGCCGGTGACCGCAGCCCCCCTCAGCGGCAAAATTTACCCACCGGATGGCTCCCGCACCGACTCAATTGGCTCCACGGACGTAGGGACCGTGAGCTGGGTCGTTCCTACGGTGCAATGCTTAGTCTCATGCTATGCGATCGGGACGCCAGGTCATTCCTGGCAGCTGGTTGCACAAGGCAAGTCCCCCGCTGCTCACAAAGGAATCGCCTTCGCCGCAAAAGCTATGGCAGGCGTGGCCGCCGACGTTCTTTCGGATCCTGCTCTCCTCGCTGCGGCAAAAGAAGCGCTTGAGAGTTACCGTAAAGACAACGAGTTCAAAAATCCGGTAGGACCAGAAGCCGAACCTCCGCTCTCTATGGCGGCAAAATAAGATCAAACCCGCAGGACGATAGCGCGAGCACCACGCCTTCGGGTTATCCAACATGCGTTCCCGTAAGATGCTGGGTGTGCATAATGGCTCACCTAAGGCAATTTGAGGGGAGTCGGGCTTTCGCTGGCCAACTGCCCAGAGTGAGCATGAGTGCGAGCAGGAGGACCGCGAGCCATCGAACGAACGGTGCGCCCGAATGCGGCATCACACACTTTGCGGGATCCTAATGCATTCAAGCCTTGCGGTCACGACAGACGGACTGCCGCTCGGGTTGTTCATCTTGGTGAGAAACGCGACGCTTCGGAAATAGTGGAGAGAGCTGTACGGCTCACGGAACGCTAAATTCCGCAGAAAATCTGCGCCGAACTTAGCAAGTTCACAGCTTTACATCGCCAGTCTGTAGTTAGCCTTGAACTTCAGAGGGAAGCTTCCGCAGTATCGTCGCAGGTTTAATCGTTACTCCGAGTTGCGTTGAAGGTCGTTCAAAAAGATTGGCTGGCTGCCGGGAGTGTCTTGGGTTGGGACCACTACCAGAAGGATCCGGTGTTTCTATCGACTTCGCGCGACAAAGCCTGGAACGCGACGGTGGCGGAACCACGGCGAACAACTTGCTCACCGGTCGCGAGCGAGAGCAACCTCCGAAATGCGTCGCGAGCCGGAGTCGTCCAGCTACCGCTGGAAAACTCCGCAAATGAAATGTTGATGTTCCAGAAAGGTGTGGAGCATCGGGCGACGCCTTCCACAAGACCGAATCTACTTGGGCTTAAGCAGTTGATTATTTATGCAAGGAGCTGAAATCATGGCAATGCCAAGAGCCGAGCTGGTGTTTCCCCGGTCTGAATATATGCGACGCTTGTCCGCCGTAAAGTCGGAGATGAAGCGACGCGAGGTCGAACTGCTGGTGGTCTCGGTTTCAGCCAACATCACATACCTTTCGGGATACACTTCAAAGTCCGGATATGTGCCTCAAGCTCTACTCGTCTCTTTGAGCGAGGAAGAGCCAACCTTTGTTACGCGGCGGATGGACGCGCCAGCTGCACTCCATCAGATGTTCATCGATCGAACCAATGTGATCGGCTACCCGGAAGCCCTGATTGGCAATGCCGACCGCGATGGGTACGACGCGATAATCGATCTTATCCTGGACAAGGGGCTCGGCCGCAAGAGGATTGGCCTTGAAGCAAAGTCTCTGTCGACGATAGCCGTCGAAAAAGTCAGGTCCCGGTTGGTTGGCGCGAAAATCCTTGATTGCACGAACCTCGTGACCTGGATTCGAGGCGAGAAGTCGGACCTGGAAATCGGCATCATGCGCGAAGCCGCCGCAATTTCTGATGCGGGAATGCTCAAGGGGATGGACGTTATTCGCCCGGGCGTGCGCGAAGCCGATGCATCCGCAGAGATCATCGCAACATTGGTGCGCGGTGCTAACGGAAAGCCCGGCACCGACGCCGCGAGCTTCTTTCTGTGCGCGACACCGCGAACGTCCACGTGTCACATTAGCTGGACAGAGGACGTCTTCCAACAAGGTTCGCAAATCAACCTCGAGTTAACCGGCGTGCGTCACGGCTATACGTCTCCATTGATGCGCACCTTGTCGATTGGCAAACCATCAGATCAGATACGGCGGCTGCATGAAGGAGAAGTTGCTGGCCTGGAAGCTGCACTTTCGGTAGCCAAGACCGGAATGACGTGTAACGATGTCGCCGCGGCTTTCAACACTACGCTGAGGAAGCATGGCTTTGACAAGGAGTCGCGGTGTGGCTACGCGGTCGGAATCGATTGGACAGAGCCAACGGCGAGCTTGAAGGAAGGCGACACGACTATCTTGAAGTCGAACATGACCTTTCACCTCATGCTCGGAAACTGGATCGGTGAAGATATCGGCTATGTGATCAGCGAAACGTTTCGCGTCACAGATCTTGGTGGTGAACCATTTACCAAGCTGCCCCGTGAGCTGTTCGAAATTTAATCTGGTAACGCAACGACGTAACAAATGCTATGTCGCCTAACGGCAAGGGATCGGGACCCTGCAGGCGCTAAAAGGATTGCCCGTCCGTGCTGGCTTCCGCCAGGCCAGCATGGTGAATCAGAGACATACTGATTAAGGAATCCAAAACGATTCAGCTTAACCCCATGCCGCTGTTTGTCTCGAGAGATTGCGGGCCAGGAGCTGCTCAACAGACACTGCTAGTCAATCTGGACGATGCGCGCGCCAATCTCGCCGTCTGGATCGTCGACTACAATCCCCAGCGCCCCTACTCGTCGCTGACATACGCGGCGCTCACCGCAACGGACCATCGGCTCGGCAACCGCTGCGAGCTCCGTCCATGCCCATTGCTCCACCCGCGCCACCTGGCGTACTACAAGACGCTGGCGCAGGACGGAAAACTCCGTGGCGACTAGAACGCCAGTCACGGGGCTCTCGCAGGACAGGGTGCACGCAGAGAGGTGGTCCGGCAATACTGAACGGACAACCAGTGTCACGCGATGCCGCACTTTGACGTAGTGAAGTCAAGCTTTCACTGTCAGGGTCAGGAAAGAAGCAAACAGCCTCTCAGCGCTCTCTTTGTGGCCAAGGCTGCTTTAGGACTGCGCATGAGTTTCTTGCGATCCTCGCCCTTGGTTACGAAGCTGGCGGTCAAATCGCTGGCCTTTGGTTTCCTACCCGCTCTTAGATCCCGATCGCTTCGTATGCTTCGGCGATCTGTCTAATGGATGCGACGTAGGCGGCGGTCCTGTAGTCGCCCAGCTCCGGCCGCTTCTCCATGAGATCTGCAATGCGCGCCCAGGTGCTCCGCATGACGTCCTCAAGGCCGGATCGAACGAGATCGATCTCTGCGCCTCCTTCAAGAAACTCGTCGCGCATGTCAGCTGGAAACTGCTTGCCAGTCATCCTTTCCAGCGCTGTAGCGATCGTATGGTTCCGCCTTTCTCGTCGCCGCCGTTCCATCAAGCCGAACGGGATGTGTGTTAGGTTCTTCACCCATTCGAAATAGCTGACGACAACACCGCCGGCATTCACATAGAGATCCGGTAGGATGGTTATTCCTCGAGAGCGGAGTATCTTGTCAGCCTCGAAGGTGACAGGGCCGTTGGCGGCTTCTACTACAAGATGCGCGTTTATTCGGCCCGCATTCCCTGTGTGAATCGCGTTCTCCATTGCTGCAGGAACGAGAACATCACAGGCCATTTCGATACCGGACATATCGTTAGCAGCAGACGTGGCGCCAGGGAAGCCCAGAATGCTGCCCGTTTGAATTTGATGACGCTTCAGCAATTCAATGGAGAGCCCCGTTGAATTCGCGACATAACCGTCGCTTTCAGCAACGGCGATTACCCGGGCGCCGTCCTCCTCAGACAGGAATTTAGCCGCGTGATAGCCGACATTGCCAAAGCCTTGGATCACGATAGAAGCTTCCTTGAGATCGCGCTTGCCATTCATACCTCGGGTGCGCGGATCGCGAAGATAGCTCTGGAGCGCAAACTGCAGACCCCTCCCCGTTGCCTCGGTGCGACCGGCGATCCCGCCTTTCGACAAAGGTTTTCCCGTTACACAGGCCCGTGCGTTGATGACATCGGTCGGGTTCGCACGGCGGAATTCGTCCATCATCCAGGCCATCTCCCGCTCGCTTGTGCCGATGTCCGGGGCCGGAACGTTGACGCCAGGGCCGATCAGGCCACGCTTGTTGAGTTCCTGGGTGAAGCGGCGGGTGATACGCTCGAGTTCCTGTGGGGTCCATTCGCGCGGATCAATCTTGAGGGCTCCCTTCGAGCCGCCAAAGGGTACATCGACAAGTGAGCATTTAAGCGTCATGAGCGCAGCGAGCGCCTCCACTTCGTCGGCGTCGGCGTTCGGCGCGTAGCGAATACCGCCCTTCACAGGCTCTGTGTGTTCGCTGTGGACGGATCGCCAGCCGACAAAGCTGTACATGCGGCCGCGCAGTCTCACGCCAAAGCGAACCGTGTAGGTTGAGTTACATTGAATGATCCGCTCCGCCAAACCCTCGGGCAGATCGAGAAACGCCATCGAATGCTGGAAATGTTTGCCGACGCTCTCGAGAAAGCCATTAGAGTTAGCAGCCTGCATTACACGACCTTCGTTGCGTCATTGTGATTTCCCCTATTCTATTCGTTCTACATCTGGATCATTGAAGTATTCGGTCGGGACTTAGCCATTCACGCGGGCTACTGACCTTCGCGGTGTGCTTCGGGACTTCTCCGCAGGACAACACTTCTACTCGATATCGTAGGTTCCCGCGTTACCGGTTCAGGCTGTCGTCGGCGCGTGGAAGGAATATGGACCTCCAGTCGCGTTCGTGCTGGCTTGTCAGCAGCGGCCCCATGTGGGGGTCCTGCGGCAGAATGATTCGCGGAGCGAGTGTTCGATGCATGCCAAAGATAACGCACGTGCGCCAGTAGCAAAAAAGCGTCGAGAAGTCGAAATCCGTTCCTGAACATTATATGCGCGTGCTGCTACGGCGACGCACCAAGTTGTGAGGCAGCTTCAACTCGGAATCCTCGCGGGCAGTCATAAGTAGCAGGCTGATGCCTTAGGCAAAGTGTGCAGCAGATGAAGTCGGGCCGCGATGCACGCGGCGCCGCCTACGGCCTAGCCTGGGTCTCTCCGCTTCAACAGGCGCCCTACTGGGAGAATGCAAGGGCAGCCTAAGACGGGGGCCAATCTCCGCAAAGCCCGCCTTTAAATATAATGCGGAATGTGGGCTGCGGCTCCACATCGGCTGTCTTGGGACCCCAACTTCGAGGTGGCGCCAGCCCTTTTCTTTCCCGAGATCTACAGCAGCATCGATGAGTCGCATCGCCACCCCAGATGATCGCTGGTCCGGGACCACATAGAGTTCGGTTACGATTCCATAAATCCCACACGCGAGCAGTGCCGCCCCCTCAGATAGCATAATGAGACCAACAGGGTTCTCGAGGTCGAATGCGAGAAAGCCACAGACGCGCTCCTTCATCGCCAGGAGATCGCCCACGAGCCGGGTGTCTACTCCGGCCCCACGTTCACCGGGCCCGAGTTCGGCAAGCAGGGCAGCAACCAAACCAGCCACCGTCTTGGCGTCCTCAACAGAGACTTCTCGCGTGGTCACCATGTGACATCATCCTCCAAGTTCAAGCCGCATGCGGACAGGTATTGTGGCGTCATCAAGGCTGCTGCATCATCCGGGACAGCGATATGCCGGCATGTTGACGTTCGGATGACGGGCTTCGTTCAGATCGCTGAAAGTGATATCGTGTTCGTGGTGCACTCCTTACAAAGCTTAATGCTGAAAGAGATAAGGCTGGCCGTCTGGCATGCAGCGCTCGGGTGTAGGAAGCGCCGCTATGGTCGACATCGGCGGACGCGGGGAAGAGTTGCACGGCGTGACAACAATCCTCCCGGGACGATGCCGCGCCAATCTTCTCAAAGTATCTATGAACACGCGAGTCAAAGACCGACTGTGTTTAGCCAGTTGGTGAAAGACGGCTTTCGTAATTTGTCCTTCTGCGTCTTGTTTGTTGCGCGAGGCGCATGTAGCGCCGATCGGAGCAGAGCAAGATGTGTGATCGTTGCTCGGTCGCATTGCCATACGATAGCTCCTCGCTCATGCCGACATATTGATCTGCTTCGGTCGATTTGGGAATCTTCCCGAATGAATCAGACCACTAGCTCGCGATAAAAAGCTGCAAGCACTGGCGGAATGTTGCGCAAATCCTTCGCGTCAACGCGGGTGCGCGCTCAAAACATCCACGATTGCGTGATATGTTGACATCACAGACGTATTTGGATCGTTCCGAACGCTTGGGTTCGCAAAACCCATAGAGATAGGTCTCTCGTCGCAATAGCGGATCAAATAGAGGCCCCGGCCTGGAGCTACGACAGCCATGACGATCGATCGCAATCGCTCACGTGGCCTCGACTCCCTTCCGCTGTTCCTGTCCAGACAGCATCCTGAGTTCATGAAAGTCTTTGAGGTAGTGAATGATCTCCCTATCGACGATACCCATTGCCACATAATCACCGATCGCGATGCCGTAACGACTCCGCAGCGTTATGTGGAACGCATATCCCTGGCGGGATATCCTGTCGCCAGTTACTTTCCCCAGGGCGTTTATGACCGCTGGCTAAATGGCGATGAGGCAACCAGGCACGACTTTAATCGAAAGTTTGACATCCAGAGCAAGGTCGACGGCATCACTCGAGATATCGCAGAAAGTGTATTTATGAAGTTCCTTACTAGGGAGCTGTCGCACTTCCTGGGTTGTGAGTCGAGACTCGAGGCGGTCATCGAAGCCAGGAATGAGCGCGGAAGGGATTACTGGGGCTACGTCAATAGCTTATTACGGGACGTGAAGTATGAGAACATCATGCTTGATACGGGATATGCTGAGGGGTGTGGAGCGGAGGAGATATCGCGCTTTGAAGAAGCCATTCTGCCTTGCCGTACCAATCGTCTCGCCCGGATAGAGATGATCCAAAAAGAGCTTTTTCCTCTCGATGTCTCGTTCGAAGAATACGAGCAGCGCTTTCTAACTAGGATGCGCGAAATGCTGGACGGGACCGGAGACGGAAACTATGGGAAAAACTCTTTTGGAATGAAGTCCTACCTCCTGCCGTTCATCGGTTTGATCAGGCCCCTTTATGATCGCGGGGTCGCTCAGGCATCCTGGCAAAATCTCAGAGAATGCTTTCACAATATGCCGAAGGAACGAGAAGCTAATTACAATGTATCGAAGGATCTCCGGCGCTACAACTTCACGTTGGCTCTTGAAGAGTGTCTCCGGCGCGACATTCCCATGCAGATCCATACAGGGGATGGAGAAGCGCCTTACGTAATTCTCCGCAATCAAGACCCATTTTTTCTTGAGGAGGTCTGTCGGTTCGACCGAGATGATGTAATGCGTATGCCGAAAATTATTCCTCTACACGCCGGTTATCCATCGGTGGGAAAGGCCGCTTGGCTTAGTCATTTGTATCCGAATTGCTATTTCGAGCTATCTATCATGACACCATTCGTGCATCAGAGCTTGTTTCAGAGATACATGCAAGTGATGGAGGTCGTTCCACTATCTAAGATAATGTATGCGAGTGATGCTTACCACATTCCTGAGCTTTATTGGCTTTCCGGTCGGTGGGGCAAGCGGTATCTTGCTCAAGCGCTGACTGAGCACATAGTAGGAGGAAGCCTGAGCCTGGAGGAGGCAATTGAGGGCGCCAGGATGATACTTTATAAGAACAACCGATCGCTCTACAGGATCAACTGACAGCGAAGGTGCGCTTCGGCCGAGTGCGGAATGAGAGGCGTTGCAGCGCGCCCTAAGAGGACCTCTCTCGGCGCCGGCTGGCGCGAGTTCCTAGTGCGCCGCATGTGCATGGAGGCTCTGGTCGGCAACACAATCGCACGCACCCCCTCCGCCAAAAGATACCGCGGCCATAATGCGCCGCCCGATCACAAGTTCAGGATCTTCATCTCAGGCCAGAAGCCAAGAAGCGAGGGGCAGCGCCCAAGATCGAGCGCGAACTGCGCCGCAGGGCCGCCGTCGAACCGGCATCGGCCATTAAGGCCAAGCACCCCATGGGCGCACTTATCTCTGGCTCCGCAGGGCGACACCGCCAACACTGATGCAAAAACCTGAAGGCCGATTGACAGCGCTGTGTGAAGCTTGTCGTCTGGGCCGGCAGTGGTCTTTGTGCTGTATTGGAGCCGGCTTGAGGGCGGCGGCTTCAAGTGCCCACCTGTTGTTGAGGGTGTGATGGGGAAGCGTCCGCCGCACTGCTCGACGCCGCTTCAATCGAGCCCGCTGTTGGTGCGTGCACCAAGTCAATCACGATGCCCAATGGAAATTGCAGCCGGCTTGCGCTGCGTTCCGGATGGTCGCGCCGATGAGCCGCCGGCTAGTAAACGCTTAGCCGCGACCCTAACGAGGTTAGCTTGACGTGTTGCGGAATCGCCACGGCATGAGGTCTTCGATGCGGCTATGGGGATGTCCGGCGATGAACCGCGTACGAAGTAGCCATTCTTCGTGTGGCCACTCCCGGGAACGAGCACCGGTGCCGTGGTTTCGTCCATGAACAGACGATCTGCCCTCTCCAGATGGCGACGCATGTGGTCCTTTACGGGTTGAAGATGGAAGCAGGCGCGGCCGGACCAGTTAGCCCAGTGTCCCCGATCGAGTCGGATCCCCTGGCGCGCATAGATCTCGGCCTGACGGTGAAACGGCGTATGGTCGCCGATCTTGGACACGATCACGTGCGCAGTCGCCGCTTCGGTCGGCAGTCCAGCAGGCACCCACGTGCTCCGGTGCGTGCGCCTGCTACAGCCCGAGCAGCGGCGACAGATGTATTGCGGGCGGCGCGTGACCAACACCTGCCATTGCGCCGGATCACGTCGAGCGTTTGCTGACGTCCTCGCCAATCTTCGTCATGGCGCCGAAACCGCACGGACGGAGCGTACTCGCGGTTCGATGATCCGTTCCACCCGTGAGAAATGGGCAGGCAAGCAGCCGCGATTGCGATGCGAACCTAGATCTGGCGCGCTCCGCGATCCGGCCCTGGATCACAGCCGCGGCTCTCTCCTGCGCCGCGTGCAGGATGCATTGCGCGATCTCCACGTCTTCCAGCGGTAAGTGATACTGATAAAAGCGCGCCTTCAGGCGTTCGTTTTCCTCGCGCCGCGCCGCAATGCTCATGCGCTATTTCGAGCGCATCACCACTGCGCGCCCGAGTCAATCTGCCGCAGTTATCCAGCTGCCTGGGGACGCCGGGCTTCTTCCGGGCGGAAACCTCCAATCCAGCCCTTCGACTCAGGGCTGCGAACATCGCTGGCGATATGCGCATCACGCCGTCTGCGATCGTTGGCCAAACGAACTTGCAGCCTTCGAGGCGCTTATGGACTAACACCAGGCCCGTTCGATCCCCAGACCAAAATCTTGATTTGGTCCGCTCATTTCGATCGGAACACGAGGCTGCGCCGCTGAACGGGACAGCTGCTCGCCATCTATGGCTGCGTCCGTCCGCAGCACGACATCGGCGATCGCGATCTCAAGCTTGATGGCCGGAACGTGACCCGCCTCCAACGCGCTTTCCACGACCACCGACGCGAATGTCGACGGCGACGCCTCGCACGGCGCCAACATGCCTCGCTGTCGGAAGCGTCGTCGCCAATCGTAAATCTGCCAGCGCGTCGCTCCGTGCTTGCCGGCCACTCGGACGCCTCGGCACCGGTAGCAGACTCTCCATGACGATCGAGCTCTCTCAGTCTCCGAACGCACGCGGCGTCCCGAGGGTCCTTCACTGCCGATTGCCAATCAGAATGAGAGTGCTTCCAAGCAAGAATGTCGTGCCAATATGCATGGTCTTCATGCGCATTCTCAGAAGACTTGTGCACACGCCCCTCGGCTGACCCGAGAATCCACCGAGCCTATTGCAAGCAGAAGTCAAGCGACCGTTGTCTCCTTGGCCAGCTCATCCATCACATCCTTTGTTGCTCGATAAGCCAAGTCCACAATCTGGTCGATTTCGGCCTCTGAAACAATGAGCGGTGGTGCAAAGCCAAGAATGTCTCCATGCGGCATCGCTCGGGCGATAAGCCCCCGATCGCGGGCAGCCTTCGAGATTCGTGCGCCAACTTTTAATTCCGCATCAAACCGGCGTTTCGTTTGGCGATCTGCTACAAACTCGATCGCGCCGAGCAGGCCAACGCCCCGAACCTCCCCCACGATTTCTAGCTGCGCAAATCGTTCTTTCAATCGCTTCTGAAAGTGCGCGCCGACGGTTTTAGCTCGGTCGGCTAACTGCTCATGTTCTACGATGTCGAGCACTGCATTCGCAGCTGCAGCCGCAATCGGGTGGCCCGAATAAGTGTACCCATGCGAGAATGCCCCGACGCGATCGGCGGCTTCCTCCATGACCTTGTAAACTCTCTCACCTACAATGGCTGCCGAGAGCGGCATGTAGCCGGATGTCAGCCCTTTGGCGACTGTCACCAGATCCGGCTCAATCGCGTAAAGAGTGCTACCGAAGTCCGCGCCGGTGCGACCAAAGCCACAGATAACCTCGTCTGCAATCAGAAGAATGTCGTAACGCCTGAGCACGGCTTGGATTTCCCCCCAGTACCCCTCAGGTGGCGGCGTGATGCCGCCGGTACCTAGCACCGGCTCAGCGATGAAGGCGCCGATTGTTTCTGGCCCCTCGGTCACGATTAATTTTTCGAGTTCGGCGGCGCGCCGACGAGAGAAGCCCAGTTCCGTCTCGCCCGGCTCAGCGCCCCAATAGTGATGCGGTGCACCCGTGTGCAGAATGCCCGGGAACGGCAGGTCCATGTGATCGTGGTAGAACGACATACCGGTCATCGATCCCGAAACCACAGAGCAGCCATGGTAACCGCGCTCACGCGAAATGATTTTTTTCTTCTTGGGCTGAGCACGCAGATTGTTATAGTACCAGACGAGCTTGGCCTGGGTCTCATTTGCATCGGACCCGGATAGCCCGTAGAACACCTTACTTGCTCTGCCAGGTGCCATCCGCACGAGTCGATCCGACAGCGTCGCCAGCTGTTCGGTCGTGTGCGCCGCATATGTATGGTAATACGCCAAACTGTGAGCCTGACGGGCGATGGCTTCGGCAACCTCCGTACGGCCATAGCCGATGTTGACGCAGTAAAGGCCAGCAAAGGCGTCGATGTAATTGCGCCCCTCTGCGTCATTGATGCAGATCCCGTTTCCGCCGGTAACGATCGTCGGATCGCCCATCTTTCCCGTGGCGAAGTCTTTGAGCTGAGTGAAGGGATGCAAAACGCTCGAGCGATCCCGTTCAGCAATGGTTTTGATGTCCATCATTTCTTATCTCCTAGACTGCTAGATCGCCGAAGCAGACGTATTTAAGTTCCATGTATTCCGCCAACCCGTGTCGCGATCCTTCGCGACCAAGTCCAGATTGTTTCCACCCTCCGAACGGGATGGGCGGTCCCGTGAATGAAGCTGTATTGACACCGAGCATGCCGCACTCGATTTGCTCAGAAAGTCTAAGAGCTCGGCGTAGGCTGTCCGTGTAGACATAGCCAGCGAGCCCCATTTCGTTGGCGTTGGCTCGGGCTATGACCTCTTCTTCGGAATCGAAGGGAAGTACGGCTGCGACAGGCCCAAATGTCTCTTCGCGAGCAATGAGCATCTCTTCCGTGGCGTCGCTGAGCAGCGTTGGCGCGACGAAGTGTGGACCGAGGGCGGCCTCTTGATTTGGGGAGAAAACGCGCGCACCTCGCTGTGTCGCATCGTCGATCTGCGCCCGGCATTTCTGGGCTACAGACAATGTTGTCATGGGACCAATATCAGTCGAGGGCTCCAGCCCATGTCCAATTTTCAGTCCGGCGATCGCTGCGGCAAATTCGTCAACGAAGGCGTTATAGATGCTTCGTTGCACATAGATGCGATTGGCGGCCAAGCAATCTTGGCCGGAGGTGGCAAACTTAGCTGCGATCGCGCCCTTCACGGCTTTACCAACGTCAACGTCGTCAAAGACCAGAAAAGGGGCATGGCCACCCAATTCCAACGAGACCTTCTTGACGCTCTCGGCCGCTCCTTTAAGGAGCAAGCGGCCGACCTCCGTTGAACCGGTGAACGAAAGTGCGCGTATTCTCGTATCGCTCAACAGTGGCCCTGAAAGCTCGATCGGATTACCAACGAGCACTTGGAGCACGCCCGGTGGGAAGCCTGCCTGTTCGGCCAGCCTGGCAAGGGCAAGTGCAGACAGCGGAGTCTCAGGCGCAGGCTTGACGATGATTGGACACCCGGCAGCAAGAGCGGCGCCCGCCTTCCTTGTGATCATCGCGACAGGAAAATTCCAGGGCGTAATCGCGGCTGCGAGGCCTACCGGCTGCATACGCACTTGGAGGAGGCTACCAGCCTTATGGCTGGGAATCGTCTCTCCGTACGAACGCTCGCCCTCTGCCGCGAACCAGTCAAGAAAGGCGGCCGCATAAGCAATTTCCTGCCGTGCCTCGGCTAGTGGTTTACCTTGTTCGCTCGTCACCAGGATCGCGAGGTCTTCGGCATGATCGAGCATCAATGAGGCCCATGCCCTCAGTGCCGCCCCTCTTCTTGCTGGAAGTAATTCTCGCCAAGCCGGGAAAGACCGCTCAGCCGAGGCGATTGCTAACTCCATCTCTGTGGCGCTACATCGAGCAACATCCGCGATCCGCTCTCCGGTCGCGGGATCGATCACGTGTTCTCGCTCTCCCTCTGAGAACCATCGACCGTCGACCAGCGCCGCTCCCGCCAGGAAGTCGCGCCGCCGTAGAGTTTGCAGATAACGAGTAGCTATGCCAGCGGGACGGACGCTAGGAGCAGTCGCCTGAAAGGTCATCTGTGGGTCACGCACGCTCAATTGTTGAAATGATCCAAGGAATTCAGGATAGTGGTATTGGACAAAGATTTGCGCCGCATTTCCCTGCGACCTGGAGGATTTCCTGCGGCGTGCATGGGTTTGGCGACGGAATGCACCTGAAGTACGCTGGAGCGAAGCATGCAATACGATCGGATAGACGCCCGCATCCTGGAGATCGTACAGAAGAACAATCGTCTGACATCCGAGGTCATCGGCGAGATGGCCGGCCTTTCTGCTACGGCCTGTCAACGCCGCTTAAAGAGACTGCGCTCTGATGGAATCATCGAGGCTGATGTCTCGATCGTTTCGGCCAAGGCGGTTGGAAGGCCCATTCAGATGCTTGTCTTGGTGAGTCTCGAGCGAGAGCGCTCAGACATCATCGACAAGTTTAAGAAGGCCATCAAATCATCTGCGGAGGTCGTCAACGGGTTCTATGTCACGGGCGATGCCGATTTCGTTCTCTACATTACAGCCCGGACGATGGAGGACTACGAGCAGTTCACCCGGCGTTTTTTTTACGAGAACCCTGACATCAAGGGATTTAAGACGATGGTTATCATGGATCGCGTCAAGGCCGGCTTTGCTATTCCGATCGAATCGCCGTCCGAGGATTAGCGCAGCTCCTCGGAGTCTATTTTGCGAAGGTTTTCATCGCGCCCTCACTCAGAACGCCTGAAATCATCAGCTGCCTGGCTCTATTCTGAGCGACTGAAGCGTCGATGCTGAGCAGGTATGGTTTGCAAGTTAGCCGGCTCAGCCAATCATCCACACTCTGACGAGACGATGCAGCAAGTAGAAACGTGGCGGAACTTCATCTGCAGTTCGGCTTGCAGAGTGGCCTGCCCTGCTGTGGACGATTGTAATAGGAAGTTCGCGCGCCGGTCCTTATCACAACCAGCATCGAGATGGCGGCGAACAGAATGTGCAGCGATCGAGTTCAGTCGCCTTGCTGGTACGGGCATAGACCCTGACGAGGTCTGTAGTCGCTCCCCACAATTCAAGACGCAATGGATCCGATTGTCAGTACTCGCAGCTATAGAACGAGATACGGGCTGTCGCGCGCGAACGAGACGAGACTACCTGGGCGGGCCAACTCCAGCCATTTGTCAGAGCCGTAGGAACTGTGCCTTCGCGCTGAGCAAGTCACGTCTGCTCGCGTGTGGTTTACACCACGAACGGCAGCTCAATCCGAGCAGGGAGGCGGCACAGAACCCGACATGGCCAAGTCTTCTAAGCCGGCTACGTTTCGCCCCGATGGCATTACCGCTCCGCTCCGCCAGCTCACTTTCCGACGGATCTGGCTGGCGAGCGTACTTGCCAATCTTGGCGCCCTCATTCGGAGTGTCGGCGCGGCGTGGGCAATGACGCAGATGACTTCGTCAGCTGACAAGGT
Source organism: Bradyrhizobium sp. 197 (assembly GCF_023073375.1). Classification (NCBI taxonomy): domain Bacteria; kingdom Pseudomonadati; phylum Pseudomonadota; class Alphaproteobacteria; order Hyphomicrobiales; family Nitrobacteraceae; genus Bradyrhizobium; species Bradyrhizobium sp. 197. Next base: position 21,668 of record NZ_JADPJJ010000014.1, read on the forward strand.
CGCGCTGGTGCAGACCGCTCTGATGTTACCGGTGATGCTGATCTCGATGCCAGCGGGCGCGATTGCCGACATGCACGACCGGCGAATCGTGGCGCTGGTGTCCGTCGGAGTAGCGCTCACCGGGGCGGCGGCACTGACAATCCTTGCCTGGGTTGGCCTGCTTACCCCGAACCTGTTGCTGATCTCGTGTTTTGTGGTAGGCACCGGAATGGCTCTGATGGATCCTGCTTGGCAGTCTTCAGTCAGCGAGCAAGTGCCGCCGGAGACACTTCCGGCCGCGGTGGCGCTGAACAGCATCAGCTACAATGTCGCGCGAAGCGTCGGGCCGGCCATGGGTGGAATCGTGGTGGTAACCGCGGGCGTGGTCGCGTCGTTTGCGCTCAACACGCTGCTTTATATTCCCCTTCTTGTAGCGCTGTTTCTATGGAAGCGTGTCTCAGAGCCGAGCCGTCTGCCGCCCGAGCGGCTTAGCCGCGCCATTGTTTCCGGCGTGCGCTACATCATCAACTCGCCTTCCATCAAGATTGTACTGCTTCGTTCAATGGTTTTGGGGGTGATCGGCGGCGGGATTATTGCGCTTATGCCCCTTGTAGCCCGCGATCTCCTGCAAGGTAGTGCGCAGATATATGGCATAATCCTCAGCGCTTTTGGCCTAGGTGCAGTAGTCGGTGCGCTCAACATTACCACGATACGGAAACGTATGAGCGGCGAATCGGCAATCCGCGCCTGCGCGTTGTCTATGAGCGGAGCCATTACCGCTGTAGCGCTGAGCGACGCGCCGGTACTGACGGCCGTCGCGCTCTTCCTCGCCGGTGCTGTATGGATGATTGCCTGGGCGATTTTTAACATCGGAGTTCAACTGTCAGCTCCCCGCTGGGTCGCTGGCCGTTCACTCGCGGCGTATCAAGCGGCTGGATCGGGCGGAATCGCCGTTGGTAGCTGGGGATGGGGTTATCTGGCTGACGTCACCGGGGTGCAAACAGCTCTTCTGATCTCAGCTTGCTTAATGCTGGGATCACCGGTGCTTGGTGTTTGGCTGCGCATGCCGCGCATCAGCGCTCGTGAGCAAGATGCTGAGATGTTGGCGGACCCTGAGGTTCGGCTTGAGCTTTCCGGTCGCAGTGGCCCCCTGGTCGTCGAAATTGAGTATCGCGTGGAGCAGGAGAATGCACGGGCATTTCATAAAGTGATGCAGGATGTTCAGCTATTCCGGCAGCGCAACGGCGCGTATGGATGGTCTATCGCGCGAGACATTGCGGACCCAGAACTCTGGACTGAACGCTATCACTGCCCGACATGGCTGGATTACCTGCGACAGCGCAATCGCTCAACGCAGTCAGAGCGCGACCTGGATCGACAGGCCGCCGGATTCCACAAAGGTCCCGTGCCGATCCGCGTCCGCCGGATGCTGGAACGCCCCTTCGGGTCTCTCCGCCGGAAAGAAGATGAATTCAATCGCGCGGTGAAGGAAGCGGTGCACGGTCAAGGGCTGATTCGGAGTTGAGAAACTAGCGAAATGCGTGCCGGCGACGCGGACACGAGCAACGGCACTGCTCGCCGTATCGCAAGAAGTGAAAGTTCAGAGGAGTCGACGAAGTTCTACACAGGGTCAGGTACCTGACGAAGTTCTTGTTGCACAATGATAGTGTTCGCTCAGGGAACGATTGCAGGTGTTTGGGAGTTCGCTCCCCAGTCTAAAAAAGGGGCCACTCCCGAAGGAGTGGCCCGCCAAGTCAGAGAGGAAAATGCCCCTAGGCGTGGCCTCGGGATCAGGCCGCAGCCTGTTCGATCGGGGAGAATGGCAGGCCGAGACTGTCGGCCACGGCCTTGTAGGTCAGACGGCCGCGATAGACATTGAGACCGGCGCGCAGATGAGGATTTTCAAGTATCGCTGCAAAGCCTCTGTCAGCGAGAGACAAACCAAATGGGAGCGTTGCGTTATTCAGAGCGTGGCTGGATGTAAGCGGGACAGCCCCCGGCATATTGGCCACGCAGTAGTGAATGACACCGTCAACATCGTATGTTGGATCAGCATGCGTTGTGGGATGCGAGGTTTCGAAACAGCCGCCCTGGTCAATGGCGACGTCAACGATCACAGAGCCGTTGCGCATTGAGCTCAGCATTTTGCGGCTGACCAACTTGGGCGCACTCGCTCCCGGCACAAGCACTGCGCCAATGACAACGTCCGCCGAAAAGACCTCTTTTTCAACGCTGTCGATTGTCGAGAAGCTGGTGCGGACGCGCCCCTGGAACAGTTCGTCTAGCTCGCGGAGGCGGGGTATAGATCGGTCAATGATGGTGACCTCGGCACCAAGGCCGACAGCCATGCGCGCGGCATGCGTACCGACAACGCCGCCCCCGATGACGACGATCCGAGCGGGTTGAACCCCCGGAACGCCACCGATCAATAGTCCACGGCCTCCAGTATAGCGCTTCAGCGCTGTACCAGCCGCCTCGATTGCAAGTCTGCCCGCAACTTCGCTCATCGGCGCAAGCAGCGGCAGAGCGCCCTGTGCATCCGTCACGGTTTCATATGCGACGGCTGTGCAGCCAGAATTCAGCAGCCCCTTGGCTTGGTCCGGATCCGGTGCGAGATGTAGGTATGTAAAAAGAATCTGGTTCTCTCGTAGCTGCACCCATTCCGAAGGCTGCGGCTCCTTGACCTTTACAATCATGTCGCTCGATGCAAATACCTCGCGAGCAGAGTCCAGAATCGTGGCGCCGGCCTTGCGATAGTCGTCGTCAGTCGACCCAATGCCAGCCCCCGCAGTGGTCTCGACCACCACTTTGTGACCAGCGCTCACATATTCGCGGACGGCTCCAGGCGTCAGGCCTACTCGGTATTCATGCGTTTTGATTTCCTTGGGAACACCGACCTTCATATGCAATCTCCTGCCTGGGTGTGCCCTTGTAGTCAGAAACAGAAGCGATCCTGCTTCAGAGAACGTGGAATGGCGGAGAAATACGGCGTTGTTGTCCAGTTTGTCGCAGGATTTCGAACTGGCTAGAGCGGCGGGAGAGCGCGCCATTCGGTTGTGACAAACATAAGCACATCAAGACTAGCTAGGGTCCGGACTCAATTGAGCCAGTATGCGACGAGAGCGGCGAGATGAACAGCGGCCAAGAAAGCGCGGGCGAGCTTGTCATATCTGGTGGCGATGCGGCGAAAGTCCTTGAGCCTGCAAAAGCAGCGCTCGATGACGTTTCGGCCTTTATAGGCACGCTTGTTGAAGGGGTGGATGACGACGCGGTTGGATTTGTTGGGGATGACGGGCTTGGCGCCGCGACGTACGATTTCGCTGCGAAAGTCGTCGCCGTCATAACCTTTGTCGCCGAGGAGCGCGCTCATGGGCGGCGCGAGCGCCAGAACATCTGGCGCCGCCGAGATATCGGCATTCTGGCCTGGTGTCAGATGCAGGACGACAGGCCGGCAGAGCGGATCGCTCAGCGCATGGATTGTTGTCGTGCGGCCGCCTCGCGAGCGGCCGATTGGTTGATTGTGCTCCCCCCTTTTCCGCCGGAGGCACACCGGTGACCTTTAATCGAGGTCGAGTCGAGCGAAAGCGCGACGGCATCTTTGCCGGGCTTGGCCAGCGCTTCAAAGATCGCGCACCATCGTCCGCGCTTTGCCCAACGATTGAAGCGATTGTAGATCGTCGTGTAAGGCCCGTATTCAGGGGGACAATCACGCCACCGCGCACCCGATTGCAGCATCTGAATGATGCCGCTGATAATGCGCCGATCGTCGTCCCGATCCGGTCCGGTCAGTCCCGTCGGCAGGTGCGGTTCTATCCGCGCCCACTGCTTATCATTCAACCAAAACAGGCCGCCACGCATCTCTCGTCCCCGAATCAAAATATGCGGACAAGGGAATCGCGTGGCGCTAATTAGGTAGAGACCCTAGATCAGCTGCACAGCCGCGGCTGCTAAACCGACGCGCCCGGCCTAGCCCATCGAACCCGTAGATGCAGCGGGACGCGACTGCGGAGCTACCGTCAAGTTTTGGTGACGACCTGGCCGGTGTGACAGCGCTTTCAGCCGGACCCTCATGCGGCAGAGCGGTCGAATCAGATAGCAGTCGCGTCAGGCCACTGTTGGGCGGCCCTCCAGAGTTCGGAAGTCTCGAGCTGAGAAGCAAGTCGCAGAACGATGTCTTCTCGGCCGAAATGACCTATCAGCTGAACGCCGACGGGAAGCCCAGCGTGACGCCAAAGTGGTAGGCTCGCGGCCGGTTGGCCAGAGGCGTTGACCACAGCCAGGAACGGAGTGAGTTTTCCTACTCTACGTCTGTAATCTATGAAATCGGCAGTTTCCATCGCGATGGTCCCGAGCTCCATCGGGAGCGATACCAAAGTTGGCGTCAATAGCAGATCGTATCCTTCCATCATTTGCGCCATCATTCGACCGGTTGCGTGCAGCCGATTGATGGCCACCGCATAGTCGGGTGCGCTTAGGCGAGTGCCGAGATGGTAACCGTCCAGGATCGCCGGCTCGAGTTCATCCGCAGTTGGATCTCGCTGTTCAGATGCGAGCCGTGTACGGGCAGTCAAGGTGATGTTTGCCGCCATCACCGTAACAATCGCGTCGATGAAATTGGAATATTCGAAGTCAGGGGGCTCGATGCTGACTACTTCATGGCCTAGAGTCTCGCACAATGTGGCGGTCTTCTCCTGTGCCTCAAGACAGATGTGATCCGACGGGAAGTCCCCAAGGGTCTTGCCAGAGCGCGATGCGCAGGGGCTGCTCAAAGGGGGTGCCCAGCGCGGCTTCAAAACCTGACCCTTCTGGACAAGCATAAGGCGCGCCACGTTCGAACCCGCCAATCAAGTCGAGTGCGCGCGCAGTGTCTCGGACGGTGCGACTTATTACCCCGTCACTAGCGAGCCCTCCCCATCCTTCGCCCTTGAACGGACCCATGGGTACTCTTCCGCGTGTCGGTTTGAGTCCAAAAACACCGCAACAGGATGCTGGAGTCCGGATCGAACCGCCGCCATCACTTCCATGCGCGATTGGTACAATCCCGCACGCAACGGCAACCGCCGCGCCCGCGGACGAACGTCCTGATGAGCGCTCAAGATCAAATGGATTACGTGTGGGCCCGCCGTTGCGGCGCGCCTCGGTCGTGGGGGCCATGCACATTTCGGGCACGGTCGAACGCGCGAACGAAATGAAGCCGGCTCGACGGAACCGGGTGGCGAGCGTCGAATCACTTTGCGCCCTACTTCCTTTGAAAAGCGACGATCCAAGGCTTAGGGGCAGGTCTACCGATGCAAGTGCTGAGTCCTTCAGAAGAAAAGGCAGACCGCTGAACTTCCCCGGAACAATCTGGTGCCGGGAAGCCCTATCCGGCGCGCCTTCGAAGTCCGCATAGGACATCATGTTCGTCCTCTTGTTGAAGCGGACGGCCGCATCAATTGCGATCCGCATCAATTCGAGCGGGCTGACGGCGTTACTAGCCAACAGGTGTGCCAAACCCACTCCATCTCTGGACCTAAACTCCTCGAAATTCATGATCTCTCCGAGCGCGCTTCGCGGCGCGTTGTTTGCAAACAGATATCGCTGGATGCCGCTTCGCCAGCAGCAAATCCTCCGGACTCAAGCCAACGTCGTGTTGGTTTAAGGCCGGACTTATAGCCGTAACTGCATAATCGTCGAATCTTCTTTGCTAGCGCCGCGAGAGCGGCAGAAACAACCGACGTCCACAAATCCCGACGCGTGGCCTATCATAGAGGTGACCAGCTTTGGCCTGCGAGTCCGCAGCCCTCGACGGGTAGTGTAGATCTCCGAGTGGTCACGCCTGGTACTCATCTTTCGACCGCCACATGCACCCGCACCGATAAGAAGGAGAAGTCCATCACCATGACCGCCGCTCACGTTGGTGCCCGCGGGTCGATCGGCGTGCAGCCGCGCAGACCTAGAATATCCTCCAGCAACTTAGCGGCGGCCAATAGCTCTCCCCGTCTGCGCGAGGAGCAGCCACCATCTGCAGCCCGACTGGAAGGCCCGAAAGAGTGAAGCCGCAGGGCAGAGATAGTGCCGGGCAACAAACCAATGTGATCGCAAAGGCTATAGCGACCCAATCGACATAATTCTCAAACCGTTTACCTTCGCATTCTGTAACGTAACGATCCTTTACCGGAAACGGCTCTACAATTGTTGCAGGTGATAAGAGCAGGTCGTGCTCCTCAAAGAACTCTAGAATGCGGGAGGCCATTGTCACCCGCTGCCCCTCAGCGCGCTCGATCTGCTCGATTGAAAGTTTGAGCCCTTCCTCTATGTTCCAGATGATCTCGGGCTTCAAGAGATCGCGGTGGCTCCGCAGCAGAGCGGCCTTGCTGACCGCAAAGTCAAACGCCCGAAGGATGTGGAAGCACTCTTGAGCTTCACGGAGATCCGGGTGAGCCTCCTCAACGGTTACGCCCATCTCCTCAAAGCGCCGAGCAGCTTTGCGCGCGATTGCCGCGATTTGCGGGACTACCGGGTTATGCCGAGATCCGGAGAAAACGCAACGCGCCTGGGTCGTTTGCCGGTGCGCGTAGTCGCTAGGAAGGATTGCGCCGGTGCTGGAAGGGATAGCGGATCGCCGGGGTGGTCCCCGCTCATCGCGTCCAACATCAGCGCAACATCCTCGACGTTGCGCGCCATCGGCCCTTGTATACCAAGATTGCGGTCGATCTTGAACTTCGGGGTTCGCGCCACTCGACCTAAGCTCGGCCGTAGGCCAACCACACCGCAGAAGCTTGCCGGGTTTCGGAGCGAGCCTCCCATATCGGAGCCATGCGCGAGCCAGGCCATCCCGCCGGCAAGTCCACGGATTCAGGGTGGCTCCGAAAAGGTCGTTCACAGTGTTTGCGCCAGCACCTATTCATCTGCCGCCGAGAGAGCGTACGGCCTCACGCAGAATCGAAAACGTGAAGAACTCGTCGAACAGCGCATAGATCCTGCAAATTCCTACACACTTTCGCAGGACTCCGCCGGATCCTCCGAGGGTGATTGCATTGCCGTCACGATCGCCGACTCGACGGCGCCCCGGGGGAGTCCGGGAGTTCGGCGTGAAGATTCGACGATGAAGCCCTTGCGAAGGCGTGTACACCCAGAGATAGTAGTTCCCCGGAAAGCGCCTCCATAGACGGCAAATGAACCGAACCATTCAGACATTTATCGATCGACTGATTGAGAGCAGAGACCAGACTGCTCTGCAGCAAAGTATGGCGGACGTTGCCAAAGCTCTGAGCTTATCTTCGTTCGCCTACCTCGGGCTCTCGAAGAAGGAAGGCGACGTTCCGAAGCTGATTTCAACATATCCGCCCGGCTGGACTACGCATTATTTGCAACGCCGCTACCAGGAGTTGGATCCTGTGGTTCGCCAAGCGATCATCCATGCCCGACCGTTTTGGTGGGGGCCCGGGTCCGGGGCGCCAATTCGCTCGGATGCTGAGCGAGAGCTGTTCGAAGAGGCAGGCAGGTTCGGTATCCGGCACGGATATACCATTCCAATTCACGACAACAGAGGTGAAACAGCCATCATAACATTTGCGACTGACACGAACCGAGCCGGCTTCGAGCGCTCCATAAGGGAACGTGGCAATGTTCTGGAAGTGATCGCCTGGTATTTCCATGCGCATGCACGACAAAAGCTTACGCCCGACCGTTTGATCGATGGCGTCACGCTGTCTCAGCGCGAGCACGAGTGCCTCGAGTGGTCCTCTCAAGGAAAATCGATTGCCGACATCGGAGTCATCCTGGGAATTTCACGGAGAACCGCCGCGTTTCATTTGGATAATGTTCGAGCGAAGCTCGGGGTTCGCACGATTTGCCAGGCGGTGGCGCGATTGGCGCAGAGCAATTCACAACGAAAGTAGGCGCGTTTGCCCCTGGGTTTCCCGCCGCACCACTGCCGCCGCGTGGGAGTCCCGCCAGAAGACCCGGCCGCACCACTGGTCCTTGGTACGCAGGCACTGAGCGCAGCGCCGTGCTATGCTATGATGATTCATGAGCATGCCGGCTGGCGAGCCGTTGTCAGAGCCAGGGCGGAGGACCGAGCCAAGGCCGATCAGGAAAAATGTCAGGGGTAGGATCCGCTCGCCAACTGCATCATGGGGGGCCGTGAGGCTGAGGCTTATTCTAAGTGCGGCCCGGCCGTACGTGAAATGTCGGCTCGCCACGGCGACCATTTCGTTCGCGCGGCTATCGGCCACATTCCGCGTGTTAAAAAGTTGAAAGAAGATCGTTGTTGGCACGAATTGCCGGCCCTCACTTGGTGGCCAGAAGAAAAAACCAACATCATACTCGAAGCAAAATGGTCACGCACCTGTGCACCTGCACAGGTGGAGGGTACGCAGGATTGTGCTTCACTTTGCGAAGCAAGCACGGAGGTGGCAATGATGCTCCTGATTAAGCCAGAATATTACGGCGAGTTTGTTGAGGAGCTGGCCGAGATGCACCGTCTGCGCTATCGAGTGTTCAAGCAGCGTCTTGAATGGGAAGTCCAAGTGAGGGGGGACATGGAGGTCGACGCGTTCGATGTCGTTCGGCCTGTTCACTTGCTGCTCCGGTCGAGCGAAGGCCGGCTTCAGGGTTGTGTCCGTCTTCTCCCCTCGACCGGCCCTACGATGCTGAGAGACACTTTCCCGGTTCTTCTGGACGGGCAACCGGTGCCGCGGAGCGAGAAGATCTGGGAGAGCAGCCGTTTTGCGCTCGACATTCCCCCCGACGCGCCAAAGGCAGGTGGCGGACTTGCTGCTGCGACTTACCAGCTTTTTGCAGCTATGATCGAATTCGGCCTCTCCCTTGATCTCTGTAATATCGTCACCGTCACCGATGCCCGCATGGAGCGCATTCTTCGGCGCGCTGGCTGGCCTCTTTGCCGGATTGGGAGATCTCGGGCACTCGGCAACACGTCGGCTGTTGCCGGTTACCTGGAAGTATCGACGGGTGCGTTGGAACGTATCCGTCAGGCGGGGCAGATCTCAGGTCCAGTGCTCTGGGCGCCTGTCGTCCGAGCCGCCGCGTAGGCATTCGAGCAAGTCCGAAGCTTTCAACATGGCTGCGCACTAAACCGGCAGCCACTCTCGCTCGTTCCTCAAGATGCGCAACTCCCGCGGACGAAATCTTTCGCTTCAAGCCCACAAAGCCGTGGAACTGAAGCACTTAAGATCGGCGGTGGCTGCCGCGGATTGCGGTAGCTTTCGTGGAGCCGCCGAGTTGCTGGGATCGCAACAATCGAGCCTTAGCCGAATAATCAGCGAGTTTGAGCACCACTTGGGCGTTCCAATTTTCGAGCGCTTCAGCGGAGGTGTGCGCCCAACGCGGCCCGGCCGCGACGTTCTTCGGTTATCCAGAACCATCCTGGAGGAGTTCGGCGCACTCATCGCAACCGCGCGATCCGTCCACAACAGCGAAACCGGCCGTCTGAGCGTCGGTTTCTGCACATCACTTTCGGCCGGCAATCTGCAAGCGTCCCTACTTGAGTTCAAGCAGCGCTTCCCGCAGAGCGCTCTTGCAACGGTTGAACGATCACGGACACGTTTAGCAGCGGCACTTCGCAACGGATCGCTTGATCTCCTGATCGTCACGGGGAGCTTGCCGCTGTTGGACAATAAAGCCATGTCTCTGTGGAGCGAGCGTGTTCTCGTTGCCTTGCCTCATGACCATCCTCTCAGTTCGCGCGAAACTGTCTACTGGACCGACCTGCGTGGTGAGACGGTGCTGCTCAGCCACTACGACCCCGGAAAGGAGCTCGAAGATCTCCTGGTTTCCAAGCTCGTTTCCCCTGAGGCCCGCCCAAATATCGAGCGCCATGACGTCAGTCGCGGCATCATCAAAAGCCTGATCAGCATGAACACGGGAATAAGCCTCGTGCTCGAGTCCGATATAGGCGCAAATTTTGCGGGCCTTGTTTACCGGGAGCTGCGCGATGGGGCGGGTGCGAGCCGGTTCGAGTTTTCTGCCTATTGGCGCGCCGACAATGAAAACCCCGCGCTACACGAA
>NZ_JADPJJ010000034.1:0-29370 GCF_023073375.1 Bradyrhizobium sp. 197
TGCGCCGACCTCACCACTGAACGGATCGGCCAAGAACCTCTCCGCCGTCAGTTCGGGCCGGTTCAGATAGCCACGCGCGACCCCCGCCCCGCCAATGTAAAGCTCTCCGATCGCCCCAAACGGAACAAGTTCGCCATGACCGTCCAGCAGATAAATCCGCGTGTTCGCAATCGGTCGGCCGATCGGGACAACTGACCTATTAAATCCAGCGGAATAATGCCAAGCAGCCGCGTCAATCGTCGCCTCAGTTGGTCCATAGAGATTGACAAGCGGCTGAGATGTCAATTGCAACCATCTGCTCGCTAATTCTTTTCTAAGAAGCTCTCCACCACAGAATGTGAAACGCAAAGAACCGATATACTTTTGCTCAACGTCGGTAAGCGCAAGCAATGCTGCAAGAAGCGACGGGACCAATTGCAGAACAGTGACACCATACTTATCCAGTAGCTCTAAAAGTTTTCGAACATCTAATTGCAGGTCGCGAGGAAGAAGAATTGAACGCGCCCCAATCGACAAGGCTGTCCATAGCTCCCATACGGCGGCATCAAACGCGGGGGAGGTTCGCTGCAAGAAAACGTCGTGGGTAGTGAAATGGAATTTATCCGCCTGCCAAATCGTGTGGTTGACCAAGCTTCGATGCTCGACCATGACGCCCTTTGGAGTGCCGGTAGATCCCGAGGTGTAGATCACATAGGCGAGATGGCGCGAAGTCAGGCCAAGCGCACGCGGGTCGGGATCCGAGGCCGGCAGCTTCGCCCAGGCCGATGTCGCCGTCTCGAGATCGACCACCGTCAGATCGGCCAGCGCATCGGCGCCCAGCGCGGATCGTCCCGCAGCATCGGCCAGCAACAGTTGCGGCTGCGCATCCTCAAGAACCTGCTTGAGCCGTGCGCACGGATAGGCCGGATCCAACGGCAGATAGGCGCCACCCGCCTTGAGGATTGCAAGCAGCCCCACCACCATCGCCACGCCGCGCTCAAGGCAGATCGCCACAGGCTGGTCCGGCTTCACCCCGAGCCCGATCAGATGATGCGCCAGCCGGTTCGCCCGTGCATTGAGCTCGCCATAGCTCAAGCGCTCGTCCTCATGGACCACCGCCACCGCGTCCGGCGCCTTGGCGACCTGTGCCTCGAACAGCTCGTGGATGCACCGATCCGACGGATAGGCCGTCGCCGTCCGGTTCAGCTCCTCTAGCAAGTACACCCGTTCGTCGAACGGCAACAGTCCAATCCGTTGCACCGGCCGATGCGCATCGGCAGCCACCTCAAACAAAAGGCTTTGCAGATGCTGCGTGATGCGGTCGATCTGGTCGGCCACCAAGCGACTTGCATCAAAGTGCAATCGAAAGCGCCCGTCTAGAGCACAAACCTCAAACGTCAATAATTCACCGGATAGGATTGCCTCTGAACTCAGGCTAACACCGGTAGCAGAACAGCTATTTGCCACAACCGTGATGCCAATCGGCCATGGTCTGCGCGATCGTAGCAGCTCAATACCCCCCAACGACGGACAACGTGCGATAAGATCCCGCGCAAAGCTATCGTACTCCCTCAGCTGAGCGCACTCGGCCGCCACCACTTTGCGCACCGCAGCAAAACCATGACCGAGGTCAATGGTAATTTCCATTGGCACGACAGAAGCGACAAGCGCGTCTATGATCTTCAACCCGGCTCGCGAACTTTTCGGTGCGGGAGTCCATCCCAACTGAAGCTCTGATTGGCCGGTGACGCGGGCGAGATAGATGAGCCACGCGCTTATCAGGTATTCCGCACGATCGGTCGGCGACAGCTCGGCCAAACCACTTGGAACGAACCACGAGCTCGACTGCCATTTGTAGCGAGCTCCAGCTTCTCGAGACGACAAAAAAGGAAACTGCAATGTCTTGAACCGCTCAAACCGCTGTCGCCAAAAACGCTCTTGAGGCGCCAACATTTCGTGGGCGACAGTTATGCTCCGCGCCTGATCATCGCCTAAAACTGGCAGACAATCCCCCACATCCAGATCGAAATCCCTCACCCCCGGGCCCCTTCGTCGCGCAGCCTCAGCAATTTCTGCTCCAGGCGCCGCGCTACATAGTGACCCAAACCTGTCACACTGGTTCGGATTTGCTCGGGAGTAACCGCGCTAAAAGCTAATCGTATCCTGCAGTCTTGAGAGTTATCCAACGCGAAGAAGCTCAACGGCGTAACGATGACATGGTCACGCCTTGCACACTCGTCTGCGCAGTCCGCGCCAAATCTGAAAGGAAGATCAAGAGTTAGAAAGAAGCCACCGGAGGGACGGCTCCATCGAATTTGATCAGAGAAAGGCGAAAATACAGTGTCCAGCTCACACAACATAATGTCGCGATTTTCACGGTACCAATCCAGAGCCGGTCGTATCCAATCGCCTAAACGTCCTCCGTTTTGAATCAAGAGCCCCGCGACGATCGCTTGGGCAATTTGGCTCGTATTGACGGTAACGAAGCTCTTGCGCTGGACCAGATCTTCCCAAAGCGACCGACGAGCAGCAACGTCTCCAAACATCGTGTCGGGCAGGCTTGCAGCTCCGACGCGAAGAGCTGGGCTTATTGTCTTCGAGAATGTGGAAAGGTAAATAACACTTCCGACCTCATCCAAAGCGGCCATCGGGGGTACCGGATCGCCGTCATACCGAAACAGCCCATATGCGTTGTCCTCTAAAACGACGAGCCGGTGTCTGGCGCACACTTGGAGGATGTTGCGTCGCTCGTCTGCATCGAGAACACGTCCGGTCGGATTGTCAAAATCGGGGATAAGATATATTGCCCGGGCCTGTTGACTTTTCTGGCGCAATTGCAGCACGGCGAGCTCGATCGCGTCAGCAAGGCAAGGTTCTGAATTGGACAACGCCGCGACAGCGACTCCTGTAGCCTTGGCTGCACCGATCGCACCGATATAGGTGGGATTGCAGACCAGCAGCACATCCGACGGCTCCGGACAGAGCGCCGGCAGGCAGAGGGCGACTGCTTCTTGGCATCCTGAGGTGATCAGTACGCGGTCCGCGCTCGCCGGAACCCCCTCATCGCATTGCACCTGTTGCGCAACGAGCTCGTTGATGATGCCGGCCGTTCGTCCATACTGCAGCAAGTGAGCCCATCCGTGGGCGCCCCCGTGACCACCAACTGAATCGTTTTGATACACGTTCACCGCGTTCAACAAAACCTGGGGATTGAGCCTATCGAAGAACCGGTCACTCGGTCTGCCTGACGCTAGCGAGACAGCTGACGGAAACAGACTGGAGACTTCGTTCAGGAAGTTCATTACTGATTTTTGCGACCTGACATTCATCCTGGAGTCTTGGAAAAGCGTGGAAGGATAAAATCACACCGGTGTCCGACATGACTCATCGAGGTGTACACGTCCTATTGCTCAATATTTTCCAGACTGCTCAAGTTGGTCGAAAAGCTGCTGGACATTCGATTCGAGAAAGCCAGTCTCTCCGCCTCGATGAATGATTTCGAAGCTAAGCCCCGTTTCAATGGACCGACTTGAGAAGGCCTGCGTCAATCCAGGACCTCGAATCACACTCGTATCGAATCCCAAGCCACGAGATTTTAGAGCCTCTACAGCAGCATCGACGTCATCGACCTCAAGAGCGATATGAGCAACTCCAACGCCGTGATGGCGCACGAGCTCTGAGACCTGAGACGTCGGTTCAGTGCCCTGGCACAGAACAAACCTGATTCCTCGGGTCTCAAGCTCGGCAGATAGCATGCCGGTCGCTCGACCCTTGATGTGAAACCGGCATTTCAATTCAAAGCCCAGCACGTCCCGAAAGAACTCAATAGAGGCTTCAAGGTCGAGCACAGCAATCGCAATATGATCGATCCCGCGAAATTGTGACAGCGAACTCGCGCTTGTTCGGTTGCCATCTATAACGGCACCCTGTTTGGCCTTACCACCGGTGGTCTTGGGCATAACATCCTCGCTCTCACTCGCAGAATTTGAACAGCGAAGCGACCCATCGCGAACGACGCTGCTACCAACAGATCAGTTCCGTTCTAAGATCAAGATCCCTCACCATCCTTTGCTCGAGTTCCGACAACTCAGCCTTATACCTGGCCACATCCAATTGAGCGCGAAGGAGCTTCGCTTTGAGCTCTTCTCGTAGCCTTAGGGCTTCTCGGAATTCCGGCGACTCCAGCATAAGTAAAGAGCACATGTACTAACCAGTGAAATGAAGGCAGCCGACCAGCGCGGTCTTTCGAGACCGCGCGGGGCAGAAGGTCGACTGTCGGACCGCCTCATCCGGCTCATCGCAAAACCTACATTATATTCGGACTTGGCGGGCGTCGCTGCCGCCCTCCAAAATCCGCAGCAACCAACGGCTCTGCCCCGCGTCCCTAGCAATCAGTGTGCCGCAAAAGGGGTGGTGCGAGTGTTGCTTAAAGAATGGCAAAAACCTCGTGCTTCGCACTGAGGCGGCGGGCTACGCGCCAGCCTTACTGTCGGACGTCCTACATGCACGTCTTCAACCGGACACGGCTCATCACAACGACACGGACCGTCAGTGAAGAGATCACCTCTGGTGCCGTTGGAACGTGTTCCCGCAACCATGATTGAAATGGACCCCGATTTTAGGACCAGAGGCTTAGTTGGAAAAGGGCCGCTCCGTTTGATAGACGGAGGGCATGATGACGAAAAGACACGACGGAAGATCGACGCGGCGTTGAAGGCAAAGATCGCGCTGGAAGCCGTGCGGGAGCAGGCGACGGTGGCCGATCTGGCCAGCGCCATGAGGTTCACGCGAACCAGATCTATGCCTGGAAGAAGCAACTGCTGGACCAGGCGGCCCGAGTTTTTGACGCGGGTGTCCGGCGGGAGAGCGAGGACGTGCGCGAACGCGAGGCCACAAGATCTATCCCTATCTGCTGCGCAACATGACGATGGTGTTGAAAATCTCCGGCGTGCCGTACGTCGCCAGCGCCTCTTCCAGAGCCGCCACGCAGAACGAGACGTCCATCGTGTTCGACAACCGCCACGCCAGAACCGCACGGCTCGCCCAGTCGATGACGGCGACGAGATAGAGAAAGCCACGGCCGATGGGCAAATACGTGATGTCGGCCGCCCACACCTGGTTTGGCCGGTCCCGGCGCCGGCTTCGTCGTGTTCGGCTTCGGTCCCAGCGCCGCGATGCCCATCTTGCGCATCAGGCGCTGCACGCGTTTGCGATTGACCTGAAGCCCCTCAGCCTTCAGCATAGTGGTCATTCGCCGCGAGCCCAGGAACGGCCAGGCGGTGAACAGCTCGTCGATCCGCTGCATCAGGGCAAGGCCGTTGTCGTTGGCCGGCCGTGGCGGCCGGTAGACCCCAGAGCGCGCGATGCCAAGCAACATGCATTGCCGGCGGATCGACAGCGCCTGGGTCGGCGCGATCGAGCATTCCTCGACGGTCCGGCGTGCTCATCTTCCGGACCTCCGTGCTAAAAAATCGCGCTCGACTGTCAGTTGTCCGATCTTGGCGTGCAGCTTCTCGATCTCCGACCAGGGCAGTCAGTTCACCAGTGCGCCTTCACCCGGCGCGTTGGCGGGCGCAGGGATCAAGATCTCCATGGATGGCCGCGGTCGTTGGATGGACTACGTCTTCATCGAGCGGCTGTGGCGGTCGCTCAAGCAATGAGGACATCGTGTGCTGTGGAAGTCAGGCTTCGGCATGAAGCCTGACGAAGCTTTGTCAGAGATGGAGGAGGGCCCTCCGAGGTCGGCCTGCAGGGGAAGACTTCAAACCAGTCCGAGCTGCGAGGGTAAAGAGCCCTGGTGGTGAGCGTTGGAAGAAAAGGCGGAGGAAACTCCGTCAGGTGAGGTCCGAGGAGACGAACGTAAGTAAACCGCTGATGACGTGTCGTAACATGTTCTATCGACGTCGAAACCGGGATCAGGATGTCTATCCCGCGAGCAAGGGTTGGGAGGAGCCTGCTGACTGCCCAACCGGCGTCCGGCATGAAGGCGGCGTGACCTCGGATCAGGCTTTGACAAGGAACACAGGAACCTGTCGCTCCGATGTGAAGGGAGGACTCCAAGCGGCCCGTCGCCGCAAGGAGCAGAGTACCGATGCGGAGCACAGGCGCGGCCCCTCAATAAACCTCCATCTATTTGATTTTGCGCAATATTCTTACAACTTAATCAACACCATACCAACAGCGCTACCAACACCTTCCGGAGGCTGGCGGAGTTTCGCCGGGGATAACGATCCCGCGAGCATGCCCGGCCGATGAATGCGTGTGTAATGTCGGTACCTGCAACCAGAGGCACATCATGGCGCGGACGCGGGTCACCGAGGATCACTTTCAGGTCGACGAAAACGAGGTCACCCACACCCGGCCCAACGATCGGTGGCCGGCCTCTCCCGGCCGCCCGGAGCCAGCTGTCTATTCTCCCGGCATGCTGGGAAGCGTCCTCCCGAACGGTGATGACTACTGGCGCGAAGCCGTCGAACCGATCGCCCTGAAGCTTCTCGCCGCCCGTCCCGACGCACAGAAATGAACCGGCTTGAGAAATTCGTCGAGCGAGGCGCCTTCGGAGAAGGTCCCGGCCGCGCCGCGTACGTGCTCGATCCTACGAAGCTGCCCAAACCCAACAGCGGCTTTGAGTGGCGCGTTGTGAGCGACTTTAGACCCGGCGAAGCCATCCTCGCGGAGCCCGGGCTGAAACCAGTATTCCAGGCGGCACTGAAACAGGGCTGCGCAGTGGTCGAGCGATGACACTCGTTTTGGTCATCCCAACCGTCGCTGGCCTGATTGTAGCGGCGGATAGCCGTCTGGGTATCAGCACTCCGGATTGGACCATCGTTTGCGACAACGTATTCAAGATCACCGAAGTCGAAGGGGTCGACCGGACAGTGGTCTTTACGAGCGGATACGGCACAATCTGGGCCCTTGCGGGCGTGCAGACCGACAAGGTCTGCGAACATGTCGCGTCAAACAAGCCAAAATTTGATGCGCAAGCGATCCTCGCGAATACGGCCCGGGGGCCGGGGGCAAGTTTGGAGGACATCGCTCGGGAGGTGGTTCTGGCGACCGCCGCCTATATCGCTTCCCATCCGGCAGACTACGCGACGCGGATCGGTCAATTTCTGTTTCAGTCGGCTTTAGCGCGTTTCGATCCGGACACCAGAAGGGCCAGCGTCGAAAGCTTCTCGGTCACGCTCGGCGTCGATCTATCGGTAAGCGCTACCGATCTGAAAACTCAACAGTACTTCCCTATCGATGGCTGCGGGCTCAAAGTTTTCGGCGAGGCCAACTACCTCACGAACGCGGTTTTCAATGGACCCGGAAGGCAGTTTCTTGGCGAGCGGTACGGACGTTTCCGCAACGCCATGACGACGATCGAACATGCGGAAGCAGAGTCAGCAGCTGACTTTGCAGTCGAAATCATCGAAGCGGCCTCACGGACGACTTCGATAGTTCCCTCAGAGACAGGTATTGGCGGGCCCGTTGATATTGTTCTTGTCGGGGACGACACTCGCCCGCAGCGCTTGCGCTGGAAAAGCGGCGGCGCTTGATGCCGCCGGCCGTGGCCCGGCGCGCGATCTTCCAACGGCGAAGTTTCCTCAACACATTGCGACGTTTGAGGTCATCCTGAAGGCGATCGGAAATAAGCAACTCCCATGAAACAAGCAAAGGACGTAGCGCCGGTGGAAGCAGATCAAGAGCGAGTTGCACGTCAGAATGCGGAGCGTGAAGACGAACTAAAGCGCGTTCCGCTTCAAACAATCGAAAAGACCCGGTGGCCACGGAACGTGCGACCGATCTCGATGAAGGAAAGCGACGGGCTTGGCATCGACAACGAGGGGCGCTTGCACTGGAACGGCAAGCCGGTGGAAATCATTGGCCGAAGGCTTGATCTAACCGGCTATCAAATATTTCTGGCGAGCGTAGTCGCGATCTTTACCGTTGTTGGAGGCGTCGGAGCGGCCGCCCAAGGCTGGGCGGCTTACCATGACTGGGCTTGCAGAAATAAGCAGCCGGCTCTGCTCAGTTGCCCATCCAATTGAATTCCATGCTCGAACGCGCTCCATTTTTAACGTGCCCGTTATGCGGCGAAGCAACGCTGGGCATCCTATCCGCCGGCGGATCGACGCTTCGACGACGCTGCCGGGCTTGTCGACATGCAGTATCAGTACCCCTTCCCGGCTTGTCGAAGAAAGTCGTCTATCTAGATCAGTTCGCAATCAGCGAAATTTACAAGGTCAAATCGGGTCGACGACGCGCCCAATCGGGTGGCCAAGCCTTCTGGGAGGAAGTTACGGCGCAGATCGATCGCGCCTGCCTGCTCCAACAGGTCATTTTCCCCGGCTCCAACATACATCGAGATGAGACCATCGTCTCACCGTTTGCAAGTGACCTAGCGCTAGCTCATGAAATGCTGAGCGGCGACGTATCGTTCGCGAACTTCGAACATATAGAACAGCGGCAAGTTCTTGACTACGCGAAGACATACCTCAACGGCCGCGCCGCGCCGTCTCTCTCCTTCCATGTCGACGAAGTTCTAGAGGGAGCCCGAAACGATTGGCTCCCCGATATGCACATTACAACCGACATGGACTATGCGGTCTTTGCCAATGGAATTCGTCGTCACCGCGACGAAACGGACGCCAGCTGCAAGGTGTTGTGGCAACGCTGGATTAGGCAAAAACCGACGTTTAACGAAGTCTTCAGTCATGAGTTCAACGATTTCGGCAACGCCAAAAAAGGCGCACTGAAATATGCAGCTCAACAAGCGCAAACGGCCCTGCAATCACACGATACTCGCGAATTCCTGAACCGACTGTCGTATCCAGCGCTGGAGGAATTTAACCAGCTGAAGCAGTTATTTCGAGACCATGGAATTGCTGAACGCGAGCTAGCTTCGTCAGTATTTGCGTTCTGGGACTGGCCCGAAAACAGGAACATGCCCACACACAGGATATCGGCATATCTCTTCGCTGGGCTGTCGCGGCGGCTCGTCTCTGCCGGGCAGAAGAAGCTGCCGTCCAAAGGAATGATGAATGATATCCGGGCGATCTCCACGTACGGCCCTTATGTCGATGCCATGTTTATCGATAAGGGCTGCGCCTCGTTGCTTTCGGAAGAGCCGCTGCGAAGTGAATTGAGGCTGAAGGCGGAAATATTCTCATCCACTTCTGGGCAAGCTTTCTTGCAGTATCTCCAGCGCCTTGACGACGAAACGCCCGCTAACGTACGGCGCCACGCTCGGGAGATTTATGGGATTTGAGCTTTCCCGTTCCTTCGCGGTCCCGGCACGGCTACTGCAGGTCGTGTCGAACGGAACCCCGAGCGACACTGATGGCGCGCACTCAACCTGATAGGACGTCTCGATGACCTCGGAAGACTTTGTACAGAGATGGAGCTTGGACCGGATAGAGTATGCCACCCGTTTCGATAAGCTCTCCATGGCATCATGCATTGTCGAAGCCCGTGGAAATGGGACCGTAAACCAAGCTTCTGGCTTTTTTTGGCGTCATGCGGGTCAACCGGTGTTCATCACCAACTGGCATGTTGTCACGGGAAATCATGCGTTCACTGGGCATAGCAAGACGGGGTGGTCGCCTGACACGCTAGTGGTACGATATTGGGAGCCAACGTCGTTAAACGAACCAGCAACGGGCAACACTCTGTTTTTTCGATGGCCCAGCATCGAACTGTCGTTATATGACGGAGACGGCGTACCAACGTGGTTGCAACATCGGGATTTCGCAGAGAAGCGCGTTGACGTTGTTGTGCTATCACTCCCCTCGGGCGACACCTCGCGCATTATTTGCGTAAACGACTATAGATTTGAGAAACTGTTCCACATATCGGGCGGGAATGTCTTCGTCGTTGGCTTCCCCCTGAAGGCGAACGATAAAGAAATCAATTTTCCGATTTGGAAACGCGGCAGCATCGCAAGCGAAATCCTCTTGCCATGGCGTTTCAGATATCCAGCTTTTGCGATTGATGCCAGGACGTCTAGCGGCATGTCCGGCTCGCCTACGTTCGCGCGGGTGATCGGTCCCGCCGTTCTAAGTAACCTGACTACCAATCTCGATGCGGCTTCAACGACCGAGTTTCTCGGTGTTTACTCTAGCCGCTTACCGGACGATGAAGGTGATCCGAGCATCGGGCTGGTGTGGCACCGGTCGGTGATCGATGACATTTTGATATCACCGGCTCCGGGCCAACGGGTGATCTGATGTACGAAAGGACGTGCCGCCTGATCCTATCAGCCGCGTCGGGCCACGGTGTGATGCCGAGGGGCGAATTATGAAGGGATACTTCGAGAAGAGGCGCATCGCATACGGAGCGCTAGCTGCGCTCTTTCTGGTCTCGCCTGAAGTGGCGACCGCCGGCGAGCGATCGACCGAGACGCCGGAATGCAAGGAAATTACGGCACGGATCATGGAGCGGACCAACACGCATTTCGACCACTTCTCGCCGTCCGGCGGAAGCGTCTTCTTCAAGGGGCCGGACATGGTCCTTATCTGCGACCCGAAGTTCGTCACCTATGTTTCCCTGAACTGGGATGCGAGCGGCTTTCCTCCGAATGATTGGTTTGCGTTGGCGGCGACCGCAGGAAGCGCCGTAACGGCGCTGATACGAAGAAATTGGAAGCGGCGGCGCATCGGTGCCACCGTGCTGCGCTCAAGGAAGCGGAGGAACAAGCTAGCGTCGCTCTTCCCAGTGCAACGGTTGGATGTCAGGCGTTCACCAGAGATGGAGGGGGCGTGGTCGTTGATGTCGCGATACCCGTGCGGAAGAATTGAAATACGCAATCTCTATGCGATCACGACCTTCGCAAGCCGGCGCCCGACGTGTTCAGCACTAGCGGCGCGCGTGGTCCGAAACGCCGCTTTGCAGGTCAAGGCAGGCGCGGCAGCACAGACTGCCGCGTTGTTGCCCGCGAAATAGCCAGAGCCTGCCCGAATTGGTTAACGGGTTGTTAATCGGCGCTCGGCAGGCTTGCGGTCAGCGCTGCCGATTAGCCCCCCAGCCACGGTGGCGCGAGCGATGGCCGGCGGCAGTGATGCACGCCGGCCATGTCATGCTGTCTGCGTTGTCTAGGGCTTAGTGGGACAACGAACGCCGCCACCCAGCCCGCAATCATCCACTAATCGTTTCGTCAGACCTTTTGGTTAGCAATCTGCCGCCGAGGCGGGAGGATTGCCGTCCCGCTCATGCAATCCAGACGTTCCGCCTGTTTCACGTCCGGGTGGTCCTCAGTTACTTTGCCGGCGTGCTTTGGGGGATCGCGCATATGCCGCAGGGGTTCGTCTACATTCTCGTTTCGCCGAACAGCGACTACATAAAGATCGGCCGCACCGAGCGGCCCATTAGCGAACGGCTTCGCGGAATAAATGGGGGCGAGGCATACGCTGCTTACGGTCCATGGGAATTGTCCGACTTTGTCCACGTGACGGACTGCTCGGTAGTGGAGAGCGCGGTCCATCGCCATTTTCGTACGAGAAACGAGGAAGTCGAGGGGACACAAGAGCTATTCAGCGTGCCCCCGCACGAGGCGAGAGAGCGGCTGCGTTCCATCAGCGATCCACTTCGCGTTGATCCCGCGAGAACGGATCAACTTTTTCACAATACGGACGTCCGCTTGTTTCTCTTTCGTTTGTTCCAGCTTTCTGGATTGTTTGGGAGCCTCGACATTCAAGGTGCATGGACCCTAAGCGTTCTCCCGCAGACCAACGGAGGGCGTTGGTTTACGGTCAACATCGGGTCGCACGAAGTCGCGTTCAGCACGCGAACGCCAATGGGCGGAAAGTTCTCGCACTACCTCGTGCTCGATCGTTTGATTCTGGAGTATCCCAAAACGATCATGTGGCTCGGCCAACGTGGAGGGGATGTTCTACAGGCCGATTACAAAGCCGCGGAACGCGCTGTATGTGTGAATTTCGACGAGGATTTTGCAAAGGCCGAACGCATCTTCGCCCTGGACGGAGTTCGGCGCGCCATGGTCGCTTATTGGGCTGATGCTCTGGCCGATCTTCGCGAGAGGAATGCAAAGAGCGTCTACGCAAGGTATCATTCCTACGATGCGGTGTCCCAATTGCTCGAATACAAACGGGCTAGAGACAAGGTGGTGATCGGCTCGTAGAAGCTAACGGATGCCGAGCCTTTTCCTGACGGACGCCGCGCGGATAAAGGTGCAATGCCCACGGAAGACGCGCGCGTGCGTGATGCCGTCGGGGCAACAACGGCCACAATCCGTTCTGTCAAGCCAGAACGTCTGGAAAAGTATTTCCGAAGAAGGGCAAGTTCTTTCCAAAAGACAGGAACGGACTGCGCACGAAAGACGAACCTGAGTGGTCGAGCTGATCCATCCCAAGGCGATGCAGGTGATCCTTTTGCATAGGCGACGAATGCGGCGTCTGGATGCGCGGAGTGGGACGATGCGAAGGTGCTAGCGTCCGCTCGCGGAGGCGACAAGGAAGACGGTCAAATCGACCTCGGGGTACTCCAGTGAGCAACTGCAAAAACGATTGTCACTTGTCGCCGAGCGTACGAGCGGTAATCTAAACTCATTTCGCGCAGCTTGATTTCAGCACCTTAGGAGATCGCCATGCCGAAGAGCGACACGGCCGTGTACGACGCAATGCGTCCTGATCCGAACGGACATCGGGAATGGGCCGGCCGACTGGGAACGCGCGAGGCGATAAGACGCGATGGTCTAGAGCTCGACGCTACCTCGCTCGCTTACTGTCCCCACGAGTGGATCAATGCCGCGGGCTATGTTGACCTCGAATTGGTGCGCAAATTCCCGCTGAAGTTTGCGCTCTGACCTCATGGCAAATCAGGACCAAGAGGCAAGCGCTCCGCCTGCCAGCGAGAGAACTATCCGGCGGCTCCTAGGTCGAGCTGCGAAGCGCCGGCGTCCATACCAGCCGGTGCCATCGGTGCCGTTCGGCACTGAGGCAGACCCAAACCGTGAATTCTCCCGGCGAAAGGAAAGATCTGAGGTTTGGTTCTTCGTCTTCTTGCCGATCTTCATGCTGCTCTTCGCGATCGTCGAGAAGATGCACGTGCGGCAAAGGGCTAGAGAGCGTTATGGACCAAAGCGCGTCGGGCGACTGCGGTGAGGTCTGTTAAGGTACTTTGTCCTTCCTCAGCCGGTTGGCTCAATTGCTCAGCGATGTACTTCCGGCTCTCATGACCGCCACCGTGCGGAAGCTCGGACAACGTCCATGTTTGCCTTGCCTGCGGTGAGACCATGAGCTTCCGAAAATCGATCTACGAACCATTGCATCAACGGTTGTTGAGCGAGCGTGGACAAATCGTTCGGCTAACCTTCTCCGAGATGGAAGAGATACTTAGGAGAAAGCTTCCGGCATCGGCTCAAAAATTTTCGGCGTGGTGGCGTAACGAAAGCTCCATGAACGTTGGACATACCCAAGCAAGGGCTTGGATGAACGCGGGATTTCGGGCGCATGCTTCGATCAAGGATCGTATCGTCGAATTCCGCCGGGTTTGATCAAACTGTCGGCCTTACCGCTTGTCGAAGGCCTTCGCACGCTGGAGCAGCACGGTTTGAAGTCCGGTAATGATCAACTTGTTCAACGTCTCACAATCGTTCCGCGACAGGTGGGGAAGCTGTCGCGAAGTCTTCCACTGCTCAATGGCGGCGGTGACGGCGGCGCGCAATTCGTCATCAGTCGGGCTCGGGCTGGTCATCGGTCGACCCCAATGCGATCGCCTACAGCTTGGCGCCTTTTGCGATGCAATTCAACCTTCGATGTACCGATTGAGGAGTTGCTTCGGCGCGGGCGAACTGACGATGCGATCGGATCGGATCGCTACCCCCATGTGCGTCGCTCGATCACTCTGGTAACTGAGCAAAGAACTTCCCACTCATTCTACTCGCCCGGCCGCGCTGTTTTTGAAAGCGCTGCAAGCGAGCGTAAACCGCTTGGCGGGTGCGGCGTAGCCGGTCGCCGACCTCTTCAGCTGTGGCACCTCCGCCAAAGAGCGAGAGCAATTCCGCCTCTTCGTCCGGCAACCACGGACGCGTCGATGTGCGACTATTCGTCATTCGCGATGCCCGCAACGCTTAAATGCGCGGCGGCGCTGGCCGCCGCGGTGGGTCGGGAAAGCGAGCTGGCCGCACTGAGCGCGGCGGCGCCGGCAAGCGGCTGGGCTCAGGGGCGCGATTACCGCGCGTCATCCACGCTGCTAGACGAGCGTAGCTTCGCCTGAGAGCTGGAACGAACCAAGCAGATGCGTCCTCGTGATCCATGCCTCGGAACAATATCCATGAACCATTTAGAAAAGATTGCCGGCTATTCCCGATCGGTAACTGATCGTAAACGATGCGATGGCAACAAACGGCCATGGAAACCGAACGCCCGCTTGAAACGATACGTCAAGACATCGGTCGGCAGGAAAAGCGCAAGCCGCTTTTTAATCAGTATCACCGGCAAATGCTCGATCCTCTTCGTGACCGCGATTGGGGTGTCCTCTTCGAAGCTTCCCGATCACCCCGGAACAACGCTCGCTCTTTTACGCAACGGATGCATGGAGCGACGGTCAACCGGCGAAGGTGCCGAATATCGTATGACCGAAGCCGGTCTGTTGGAGCTTAGCCGGCCGCGATAATTCAAGCGCGGAGAGGAGGCAACGCGGTGTCAACAGCCATGGAACTGATCGTCGCTAGCTACGTCAAGGTGCGTGACCGACGCGCTCTGGTCGACTTGCTGACACATCGTCGCAAGGTGCTAGCCCAGCTGCAAGCCGTGTCGGGCATCAACCCAGAAAACGCGGTCAAAGCAATCCAAAAGGAATTGGCGGTGATCGAAGCCGGCCTCGAAGAACTTAAACCTCCGCCCGGTTCGCTGCCTGAGAACGAGTGGAACTAGCGATGCGCGCTAACAAGATCAATTGGGACAAGATCGGCCGCATGACCGAGCCCGGCCGATACAAATGCTTCTTCGGCTATCTAACCGTCACGTCAGACGACATCGAAGCGTGGACGCGCTATACCGACGCGACGTTCACTTTGATTGCGGGGCCGACGACTGAGCAATCGGTGGGCGAAGATTACCGTTTAGGCGCGTTCGACATCGGCGATCCACAACAGTAGGGCGGTTCGCCGTCGGCGAAGCCTATCAGGCTGCCCCTTGCGCCGACCTCGCCAAGGCGCTTGGCCCCGATCTTGGACCGTATTTCAGCACGTCGCGCACCAATCGTCAGGAAATGGAACGAGCAGCCAGGGCCCGTCCTCATTGTTATCGTTTGCAGCTACCGGTCTCCCGGTCGCTAGAGGCTGGGCGGCGAACTCTTCCACCTCAGCGGCACTCGCCGCGTTACGCTCGGCGCACGTTAAATCGCTTTGCATGAACAAAACTCCCCACCGGGGCACGATCGAATTTGCAGCGTCTTCGAAAAATATGGATCAAAAAATTAGGCGCGCGAGAAGATATCAGGCCCCTTTGGCAAGCGATAGGAGCGCGGCCCTGTCCTTTTTGACAAACTACTGCATGTACTCGTTGAGCGGCTGGCCGCCTGATGTCCGGTTTACCGCGAACAGCGGCCGAAGAGCTAATGGTCTCCTAGGTCGCAGATCGGCCAATAAGGGACATTGGCCTCTTCGCGCGTGAGCGAACCTGAGGTAGCTTAGTAGCAGAGCTGCCTCCGGGGACGGGCCGAGCACTTGGATCAGACTGAGAAGTCGTGTGAATCAAGGTGACGAGGAGCCTGCTATGGATTGGTACGACTTAGACGCACTAATTGACGAACTCGAAACGCATGTAACATCGAGTTTCAGCCCTCTCGAATCCAGAAATACGAAGTCCCCGATGGGTGAGTTATTCGGAAAACTCGTCTACGACTGGCGACCAGCATGGGACAAAGCGCGGGAAATCCAAGAGGCCTTCGAATCTGGCGTTCGCTATCCAACGCAAGGTCAACGACAAGAGACATGGACCCGCTTCAACAATATCCGGAACGATCTGTCGAAGCGTAGCAACGCGGATCGCGAAAGAGTATTTTCCGTTTCCAAAGATTGGCGAGATGAGATCATTGCTGACTTAGAGTTGGCCCGTTACTCAAAGTTTGCAGACGCATTGTTTTTCTTTGATCCAACCACCGTCGACGAAATGAAACAACTAGGTGAACAGCTTAATAAGACCAGCCGCAGATTGTCGGAGCACAAGGATCAAATGCTTCGAGAGCACAAGGAGGAATGCTTCCAGCGGATTCAGGAAGTTCGCGCAACTCACGATCTGTTTTGGGGGGAATACAGAAAACAGAGAGAAATTCGCCAACAAGAACATGGCGAGCGAATCAGCGACGTGCTGACCCGCATCCAAAACAACATTTCAAAAAATTATGAAAAGAAGGAGAGAGCGGAAGACGCCTTGGAGCGTGTGGAAGCTAACATTTCGAAACTGTGCGGAATGCTAGAGAACGCTAGCAGTGACGAGTACCGGGAGAGGGTGGAGGGTTGGCTCGCCGAGGCGGAGGCGAAAAAAGAGAGCATTGAGGAATCGGTTAGACGCATAGAGGAATGGATTGAGCAAGATGAACGCCGGCGCGCTGATATCTTTAGTAAACAGCGGTAGCGGCCATAAGTGCGAAGGCGACAGAAGGATCGTATTGGAGCCACGTCGCCTTTAGGTCACAAGCTCCGATCACGCCCAAGCTGGGAGACTTCCGCATTGCGTCGGTAACCTGCCTGCCGCGCAGCGCGCGGCGGAAGCGATCGCTGCGAACCCGGAGAAATCTAATCGATCCATCGCAGAGGCGATCGGCGTCAACGAAAAGACGGTTCGCAAGGCTAGCTCAACTGCGGACCAGTCCGCAGTTGAATGCGTGTCGGCAAAGATGGCAACCCGCGGCGTTGCCTCCAGACGCTGCTGTAGCCGCTCTAGCCTTTTCCGAGCGGCTTCTTTCACAGCACGCTTGGCCTTCATGTCCGCGTCAGTCATTCCAGCAATGCGGAAGGTCCTGATCCTCGCTCTGGCGTGTTCGGTCTCAGTGACGCCCAAGTCGTTGCCCAACGCTTCGGGGGTCCAAAACCTCCGCCTTCTGAACGCGGCTTCGATCGCGTCTTCGCGGCCGGCCGGTGACATCCACCCACATCTAAAGGCAAGGAAGTTGGTAGCCCTTAGACGGCCGTCTTTTCCAGACATCGCCAGCGTGTCCAGCAACCTATCTCGAAACCGCGCGCCATCATCGTTCGCGGGCAGCTTTCGTCCGTGCCGCACAGCCATGAGCCTGTAGAGTTCGCCGGGTCGGAAGCGAGCGACAGGATTTTCAACCTTCGTGAAGCGAGTAGTCTCATTCGCCGGGCCAGGACGGCGGGCGACGGCCGCTGTGCTCATTCGTCACCGCCCGGCAGCAGGACCTGTTTCCAGATTTCAGCTCGGACAGCCGCTTCAACGCGCCGGACTTCGACGTCAATCGCGATCTGATCCACGCCCATGTCTTCTAGGTTTTTGCGAAGGGCACTTAGATTGCGCCGCACGTGCTGCTCGCCTTGTTCGGCAGGTCGCGTCAGCACGAATTCCACGTGCCGGCGGACGTACGCTGCATCCCGGAAGCGGCCGGGCAGAAGGATCACCTTCGCTTGTCGGATCGCGATCTGAACATGAAGCCGCGGATCGCTTGTCATGTCGACCGGCGCGGCCTCGCGCCGGGCATCGCGCACTACTCGGATGGCAGACGTGTCGGCCATGTCATGCCACCCCTTGGGCTTGTCGACCGTCGAAGAAGGATCGCCACGCCTTGAGCGCAAAGGCGTGACAGTGCTGTTCGATCTCGGCTTCGGTGATGCCGAGACCTGCGAGCCGGTTCCACTCGATATCCAAGTGATCGATCAGGTATTGCTCGGCATCGTCCACGGACGGCCGCTTCTGCATTTCGGCCGAAATGAACTCGACGATCCGGCGATGTCTGGACGAAGGGAAGATGTAGACCTGCGCCATAGGTCAGACCTCAGATGATTTGCGACTGGGGAAGTGGGCGGCACGCCGTTAGACGGAGAGACCCGGCGTGCCGCCGGTGCCGATCGTGTACGTCCGACGACCGGCGCGCGCGGCGAGGCGTTATTCCCGCCAGCGCAAACGGGAGATATCAGGCTGCTGCCTGATCGCCCCGAAGAAGCTTGTAGAGGTCTTCGACGGGGACAGTCGTGCGACGTCCATTCTTGCGAAGGCGGATCGCGCCTTCCTTCGCGAGTTCGTAAAACCGTGTATTACCGATGCCTGCGATTTCACGAAAGCGATCAGCCGCGACGTTCGGCGGCAGGCTGTAAATCTTAATGAACTCGATAAGGGTCAGATCGCCGGACATCGAAAGCGCTCTCCTAAAATTTCATTCGTCGATGCCCGCGACCATCCGCTGCGTCGCGAACGTTCGTCAACGGCCGTCGGCGGGCGCAATAGTCAAATAGTCAAGAACCATGGGTATGCTTTTGATGCGCGAGGCCTTTTCGCATTCGAAGGCGTTCGAAGCAGTGTGCACAAATTGGTTGTTTCCGGGCGTTTTACCGGCCGTTTTGAAAAAATCGCGCAACGAGCTCGTTCGGGCGGCTCAGGTGGTCGCGCGACTGATCTGCGTTAGTATGTTCGATCGGATGGAAGTTTAGCTTGCAGCCGATCGCGATCGCCGCGCCTTCGCAATCGGCACGACGGCGCCGGACTTGCGCAGGTCGTCCAGATAGTCGGCCCACCATTGCATCATCCGAACGCGTTCGTCCCAGTATTCGGCGGCGTTGTAGGCGGCGCGGACTTCGTCGGCTTCCATGTGCGCCAGTTGACGTTCTATCGCGTCGTGATGCCACAGGCGGCTTTCATTCAGCCGCGTCGACGCGGTCGACCGGAAGCCGTGCGCTGTCATCTGGGTCTTGTCGTAACCGAGCCGACGGAGCGCCGCGTTCAAAGTGCCGTCCGATATAGGCCGATGCCACGACCTGATTTGCGGAAACAGAAAGGGCGAGGATCCGGTCACTTCGCGAAGATCGGCGATCAGCGCAATCGCCTGCCGCGACAACGGGATCAGGTGCGGCCTCGGCATCTTCATTTTTTCCTTCGGGATGCTCCAGACAGCGCCTCGCAGATCGAACTCCTTCCATTCCGCGTGCCGGAGCTCACCGGGCCGAACGAAGGTAAGCGCGATCAGCTGCAACGCCGCGCGCGTTGTGATCTGACCGTCGATATCGTCAACGGCGCGCAGAAGCGCGCCGACGCGCTTCGGTTCGGTGATTGATGCGCGGTGCTGAACCTTCGGTGAAATCAGGGCGCCTGCAAGATCGCCGGACGGGTCACGTTCGGCGCGTCCCGTCGCGATCGCGTACCGGAAGACACGGCCGGCGAGGCTGCGCGCCCGCCGCGCGCTTTCGTAGCGGCCGCGGCGTTCGACCTTCCGGAGCGCGTCCAGCAATTCCGGCGCGGCTATTTCGGCGATCGGACGATCGCCTATGTCGCCGCTCAGGAGACCGATCAGCCATTTCTTTTTTTCGATGGTGGCCGGGTCGTCGCCTTCGGCTTCGAACTTGGCGATCAGTTCGTCGGCGACGATCCGGAAGGTGTTGGTCCGGGCGATGCGGGCGGCGCCGCGGTCCAGCTTCCGCTGTGCTGACGGATCTACGCCTTTCGCCAGAAGGGCCTTGTTCGCGTCCCGCGCAATCCGGGCGTCAGCGAGGCTGACAGCTGGATATGCGCCTAGCGCGATCAGCCGCTGTTTCCCATCGAACCGGTATGCCTGGCGCCAGAGCCGCGACCCGCTCGTCTCCACAAGCAGGTACAGGCCCCCGGCGTCGCCCAACTTGTAGGGCTTCTCCGCGGATTTGGCGGAACGGCAGGCGGCATCTGAAAGCGGCATCGAAACGGTTCCCCAGCGACGATCTACCAACACGCTTTCGGCGCGATACCAACGACCCTACCAACAAAGTCACCGGATGGAGACGGAGGATGCCGAATGTCAACGGACCAGAAAGCACTTATTTTCAAGTACTTCTATCAAGTTAGCGGATGCTGGCGGAAGTCAGAGAATGGGGAAATGGTGCCCAGGGGCGGCATCGAACCCTCGCCTATCCAGCTGAAACTACATCAATTTTTGATCGAAGGTGTTCCAGTGTACCTGCCAGTGGACCCAGCGCTCTTGGCGTCGCTGCCGCGGTGCGACACTGTGCCGCCGTACCCAAGTCGCGTGCGTATCACGCTCTGCGAAAGAGATCATCAGCACCGTGCTGTGCGCTATCCCACGCGAAGAGGGTCGCCCGCTTCTGGCCTTCGCCGGCCTCTGGACAAATTGGACGGGCCTCCGAAAGGCAAGGGCAGGCAAAGTTACCATCGATGTGTTCGGCTTCTTGACGTGCGATCCGAACGCCGAGGTCAAGCGCGTTCATCCCGAGGCAATGCCCGTCATTCTGATGACGGAAGAGGAACGCGACATCTGGATGCGGGAACCGTGGGACGAGGCGTAGCGTCCCATAAGATCGTCGCGACCGGCGAGAAGGAAGATCCCGGTCCGGAGACTTGAAGCGGAACGATCTACGACGTCGCTTCCTGGATCTGGACCGACGGCTGGCGAGAAGCGGAGTTTCCAAAGATTAGCCGCAAATAGGTCACGGCATAGATCAAAGCTCCAATGCCGAAAAGCAACCACAATATGGGCTGCCAAACCGGCACGTAGGTGAGATTTCCGTCGTAACGATAGGCCGTCTTGGAAACGTCGGGGAGGCCATTCGCCGGCCAGAAATGTGCCAATACACCGACCTCCTCCTTGCAGTTTTGAGGACAGCTAAAGTTGCCGTCGATCGCAAAGTACAAACTTCTGCGCAAAAATGTTCCCTCGAGGATAGCCAAACCGAGAAGGGGCAGCCCGACGAACAGGATCAACGACCAGATCGCGACAGTGCGGGCCTTATCCGATATCAGTCGAAGATCGGATTTGGTGGCCACCTATCGAACCAGGCCCCGTCCGTATGTCGCCTCGCAAAAGCCTTCGCCCACCACAGCGGCCAGACACAAAGCGTGGCGACAACGGGAACACCGAGAAGGGCAACAGCATGAGCGTTGAGCGAAGACCAGTCTAGTCCGAGGATTTCGAGAATCTTGCCCGCTCCGGACTTCGCGCCGCGCGTCAGAAGAAATAGCGCAACGGTGCCTGAAAGCGTAAGCCGCGACGCCTTGCCCCACTGTTCGCGGAGCATGTCGTCTGGGCTTTTTTTATCGGCCATGTATTCGCGCCCTTCTTGCTACAAACCCAGACGTCTGCCGAGCTTCCTTATTTCATTGTTCGGGCCTGGCCCGTGCTCGAGATCGTGTTTTGCGTTATCAAGGTTTCTTATAATGTCATTGTTCGGCCCGAGCCCATGCTCGAGATCGTGGAGCGCATTCGTAAAGGCCTTCACGATCTCGTTGTTCTTCCCGAACTCCGCGCCTCCGAACAGAACTTTCAATATCCGAGTCGACCGATGGGCACGCCGCAGCGGCGCGTGATGCCGCCTTGACGCTGTCGGTCAGCGCGTGACGCTGAGCGATGATTTCTGGCGGCAGCTCTGCGGCGTCGGCTGAATTCATCTCGAGCTTGGCACTCACGATGTAACCGTTTTGCGTCGCCTTTAGGAGCGCGCCTTCGACAATCGTTGTCGTCTGACGGTGAAAACAACGTGTTCGCGACCTATTTCAAGAAGTACAGGCCCAGCCTCGGAGATCGTCTGTCGGCGTTGCTGCTGCAGGTCTATCTTCACTACGACCCCGCCATCGTCAAATTGCTACGCCACCGCCTACCTCTACCACGACAACGCATGGACTTTCTGTTGCTGCTCCCGGACCGCCAGCGGATCGTCATCGAGGTCGACAGCAAGCAACATTTCTCAGAGGACGGCAAACCCTCGCTGAAGGTCTACGCCGACATGGTGTCGGCCGACCGGGAATTGCGGCTTGCCGGATATGAGGTATACCGCCTCGGTGCGAACGAAGTTGTCGGCGACGGCTCCGAGGCGAGAATTGCGGATTTCTTCGACAAGCTCTTCCGACTCCATCGAGTCGGCAGTGAGAACTGATAGTGCGAGGTTGAATTGAAGCGCCACACGCTCGCACGGGCGCTTCGTTCGTAATTCTGCGGGATCTGCGATCATGAGCGAAGGGCGGGAATTTCAGGAGATCGCTCATTGCGGTGGGCAGGTGATCTTCACCGTCGACAGAGGCGACGAGGCGGCGCGTCAGTGACGAGAAACCCCTCCCTTAGATGCACCAGAAACGCATCCTGGCAGGTCTCATCATCCGGGCCCGCTGCGTTGCAGTTAATGATGCTCAGCGAGCTCGCCTACCTGGCCCAGCAATCAAACCGCACAATGCATGCGACAGCCACGCAGCCAACCCGATCAGCGTCCAAGAGCCCCAACCCTGCACTCGTTCTATAGCGACATGCCAAGCTTTGCGCGCCGGTCAACTACCAACGCTGGTGATTGATCGAGATGAACGATACATGGCAATTCTTGGTTAATGAACGTTAGGCTGAGCGTCGCGTGCCAAAAGTTGGCGCTAACGGACCTGATCGATTCCACTCGCTCATCGCCGGTAGGAATTCTGCGCACTAAGGCCGCTCCAGCCATGATGACTGTGCAAGGGATTAGGCCACTCGCGGCGGGAAAGAAATATGGCAGCAAACGGGGCAGGCTCCGAGAGATCGGTGATCCTAATCGACAACTTCGACTCATTTACATTCAACATTGCCCAGATGATCGGTGAGGTGAATGGTAGAGACCCCATCGTCCTCGATAACACCGTGCCATGGAGAGAAATCCGCAAGATCCCCCATGATCGCATTATCCTCTCGCCGGGGCCGGGAAATCCTCATACTCCAAAAGATGTCGGCGCTACGATGGATGTTTTGGCCGGCAGCGCCGTTCCGGTCTTGGGAGTATGCCTGGGGCATCAATCCATCGCCCATTTTCATGGCGCATCCGTCTCCCGCGCGCCGGAGCCCCTCCACGGCCGGATCCGCACCATCACAACCTCCGGGACGGACCTGTTCCTGGGGCTGCCCCGCTCCTTCGATGTGACAAGATACCATTCGCTGGCAGTGACCGGTGAGCTTCCGGAATGTCTTAAATGCACTGCCATGAGCGAGGATGGCGTCATTATGGGACTCCGGCATCGGCACCTGCCGCACTACGGCATACAGTTTCACCCGGAATCCATCTGCTCACAATACGGACGAGAGATGTTTGCTAACTTCCTCTCCGATGTATGCGCCCCATCGGTAGCGCGGTCCCCACTTGTGCGCCTGGAGGTGGCCTGATCATGCTGGGCATGCCCCGCCTTAGCGACTTTCCCTTCGAAACGACCAAGTATGACGCGAGAAGTTCGACGATCTCATGCAGAGCCAGCGCTGAGGATGTATTCGTGCACCTCTTCCGGGGTACACAGCCTGCTTTCTGGCTGGACAGCAGTATGCTGGTGCCCGGGCTGTCGCGTTGGTCGTTCATAGGAGGGCTTGGCGGACCGGGCAGCTATCTTGCATCCTACGATGCGTCTCGACAGGAAATCGAGATTACTCGCGACGGCCAGGCGCCCCAGCTGACCATCTCCGGATCGATTTTCAAGTTCCTCGCCGATAACCATGCCACCTGCAAGCTGCAGGATGAGGGCGACGTGCCAGATATTCCCTTTAAAGGGGGCCACGTGGGCTATTTCGGTTACGAACTGAAATCTCTCACCTGCGGCGTCAGCTCCCCACCCTCTAAATGTCCAGATGCAACCTTCATCTTCTGCACAAGATTCCTCGCCTTCGATCATGAGAATGGCAGCATCCATATCGTCGCACTCTACCCCAAAGCCGAGGCCGCATTGGCTGACGAGGTCGCCCTTTGGATCAGCAAGAACGAACGTGACATTCGGCGCATCGAAGCAGCCCCCAGCACTACCCCATCGTCACCAAACGCAAAAAGCGCTCCGCTTCAGTTCAAGCTTCGTCAGGGGCGAGCCCGGTACCTAGAACAAATCGAAAGATGCCTTTCCGAGATCCGCGCCGGCGAGACTTACGAGGTCTGCCTGACAAACGAGATTACTGTTGCGGCAGAGATCGACCCGCTTGATCTGTATCGGGTCCTAAGGCGGAGAAACCCGGCCCCTTACTCGGCTTTCCTCAGACTTGGAGATCTCTGTGTTGCCTGCTCGTCCCCGGAGCGATTCCTCAAGATCGATCGCAACCTCATTGTCGAGACCAAGCCCATTAAGGGCACTGCGGCTCGACATGAGGTCCCAGCCGAAGATGAGCGGATCGCAGAAGAATTGCGTCTGGACGAAAAGAGCCGGGCCGAAAATCTCATGATCGTGGACCTGATGCGGAATGATCTCGGCCGCATCTGCCGCACCGGAAGCGTTCATGTGCCAAGCCTCATGCACATCGAAAGCTACAAG
This sequence comes from Bradyrhizobium sp. 197, assembly GCF_023073375.1. Taxonomy (NCBI): domain Bacteria; kingdom Pseudomonadati; phylum Pseudomonadota; class Alphaproteobacteria; order Hyphomicrobiales; family Nitrobacteraceae; genus Bradyrhizobium; species Bradyrhizobium sp. 197. The sequence continues at coordinate 24,372 of NZ_JADPJJ010000034.1, forward strand.
ACCGTACACCAGCTGGTCAGCACCATTCGTGGCGAACTGGTGTCGCCTGACGATATCATCCCCTGCATTTCTGCGTGTTTTCCAGGCGGGTCGATGACGGGCGCACCTAAGATTCGAACCCTAAAACTCCTCGATGAACTGGAACAAGCGCCGAGAGGTATCTATTCGGGGGCGATCGGTTATCTGTCTCTGTGCGGCCAGCTTGATCTGAATATCGTCATCCGAACGATCGTCTGCCGGGGACGCCAACTGAGTATCGGTTGCGGCGGGGCCATCGTCGCGTTGTCTGACCCCAAGGCGGAGTTCGAAGAGATTCTCCTCAAGGCGCGCCAGCCGATCCGTGCGATTGCCGAGGCCATGACAGGCAACCCAGATCATGACGTGGCGATCGATGGCCCAGACGATGATGCAGGCGCGGAAACAGTACCCGATTCTGCACATCGTGTCCGTCTGGCGACATTCCAGGACAGGGACACGATTGCACAATGCGTGGGAAGGCTTCTCACGGAGCTCGGAGGACCGGGGCCGCAATTCGACCGGCAGACGGCGGTCAGCGCTGCTGGGCAAATCGCGATGGATTCGCGGCTCGGCTTCGCCCTGATAATGGAGGATGTGCCGGCAGCCGAAGTGATCGGCATTGCTGTCGTCTCCCAGGTCACCGCAGTAAGGGCTTCAGGCCACTATGGCATCCTGCAGGAGCTCTGGGTCGATCCCCGCTATCGCTCGGCTCAAAGTGGGAGACGGCTTCTGGCCGCCCTGGATGGCGAGGCGCGGGTGCGGGGCTGGCCCATGGTCGAAGTGTCTCTTCCCTCGACCGACCGTTCCGGCGCCGAGAGGCTCGTCGCATTCTATGAAAGCATGGGCTTCGGATCGGCGGGAGAACGGCGACGAAGGAGGCTTCTGTGAACTGGCTAACCGTACACACGACGCCGGTCTCACCTAGCCCTGGGGGCCTTATCGCCGATGCGACGGGGACGAGTAAGCCTTCAAGGGAAGTGGGGGATCGAATCAACGAGATCCGAAGCGGATTGGAAAGCTCGCCTGGTGTCCAATTTATCTCGACCCCTGAGACCGTCACGGACGAGGTCGTATCGATCCTGGGCAGCCTTCATGATCCGGGCTACCTTGAGGCACTCCGCTTCGGGCCACATCCACAAGAGCCAGAGATCACCGAGCTTGCTAGAAGATATACCGCGCCCGGTGTGCCGCAAAACACATCCGTCGACGCGGGGATATATCAGCGCGCCCTTTTGTCCGCCGCTACCGGCTTCGCAGCCGCGACCACAATCGCCTCGAAGCGAACTCTAGTAAGTTACGCACTATGTCGGCCGCCAGGGCACCATGCTGGGCGCAGCTTCATGGGTGGGTATTGTTTGCTGAACAACGTCGGAGTCGCGGCGCTGAGCCTGCGCGCATCGGGCTTCCGCAAGCTGGCGATCCTCGACCTCGATTTCCACCCTGGCAATGGAACAAGCGATGTGCTGAGCACACACCCGGATATCGGATTCGCCAGCCTGCACGCCCGGACTGACGTCAATTTCCCCTGGATCCCGCAACTTCAACCAGCACTCGACAGCCACAGGTATCTTGAATTTCCGACCGATCCGAGCCCGGCAGCATACACATCGGCGCTTCGCGGGCTCTTGGAATCCGACTGGGCCGCCACGCTGGACGTTCTGGTTGTCAGCTTGGGGTTCGATATCGTCGTCGGAGATCCGCATGGTGGTTGGACACTTCCGCCAGAAATCTACCGAGAGATCGGCCTGGCATTGGCCTCGATCGGCAAGCCGATCTGCTTCGTACAGGAGGGCGGCTACCGGCTGGACACGTTGTCGGCCTGCGCCAAGCATCTAGCCGCCGGCCTGCGACTTGGAATGCAGGAAATGGGCAGGAGCCATGCATGACTGATACCTTCACCCCCGACGCGGGCCTTCTTCCATTTCGGGAGATCATCAACAAGCTGGACAAACAACTGGTGGACATCCTCAGCCGGAGGCTTTCCGTCTGCGCTGAGGTTGCACGCTACAAGAAGGAACGCGGGATCGCGATGATGCAACCCGATCGCGTTACAGAGGTAAAGGCGCGTTGCGCCGAGATTGGGGCGGAACGCGGCCTGCGCAGGGAATTCACTGAAGATCTTTATTCGCTGATCATAGGAGAAGCCTGCGAGCTCGAAGCCATGATCATAGACGAGCAGATGGACGTCTCCTGATGGTCCGCATCTACACGCTCGGCCCAGCGAGAAGCTGTCACCATCATGCGACCTTGAAATATCTCGAGTTCCAAGGGATCGAGCCGCAAGACATCATACTCGTCGACGATCTCGTGGCTGCCGCGGCCGAGGCCGCAGATCGCGGCGACAGCTATGTCCTCCAATGCAGCGCGCACCTGAATGTCCATCTCGTGACCGAGAAATTCCGCGACCGTCTGCAGGTCGTCGACACCTTCATATTGCCCACCCAGAGCATCGCGGTCGTCAAACGCAAGGACGTAAAGGAGCCTCGGTCGCTGGGTCTCCCCGAGCCAACGATGGGGTATATCGACAAGAATGCTTGGAATGAGCTGATTTTCGAAACGACAAAGCCGGTTGTAGAGAAAAAACTTCTCGAAGGCGTGTATGATGCGGGCGTTGCTTACAGCAGATCGGCGCTCGAACATCCCGAAAAGCTCGAGATCATGCAGGAGATTGGCGAGGTGGTGACGACCTGGCTATTGTACGGTCCCCGCCCTCGCTACTCCGACACGATCATCGCCAGCCCCTATCCTGAGTTGCATGACGTGCTGCCTTGAACACACGAACCTGAACGAGCACCGTCATGACCTCCTCCCCTCCTGACGCGCGAACGAAGCTCGTCATTGCCGCTCTGACCATCGCCGCCTTCGCTATCGGCCTGGACACATTTGTCATCATTGGGGCGCTCGATGTGATCTCTCGTGACCTCGGGATTTCAACCGGCGCGGCGGGCTGGATCATTTCGATCTACGCACTCTGCTACGCTGTCTTCGCGCCGCTGAATGCCTGGATGTTCAAGGCCATGAGCCGTCGCAATGTCCAAATCCTGTCCGTTTCGATCTTCATCATCGGTAACCTGATCTGCGCGGTCGCGCCGAACTTCCTAATTCTTGCTGCTGGTCGCGTCATTTCGGCCTACGGCGCGGCGATGTTCACCCCGGCGGCTACCGCACTAACCGCCGAGCTCCTGCCGCCTACCCGCAAAGGTTTCGCGTTGTCCCTCATCTTCGGCGGCATGACCGTTTCACAGGTTGCTGGCGTCCCGGCCACCAGCTGGATCGCAGGTGCTATCGGCTGGCGCTTCGCATTCGGTTTCGTCGTCATTGCCGGGCTTCTCGCATTGATGATCTTCGCCCCGATGATGTCTGGAATCCCTGCCAAGATGCCGGAGCGCGGAAACGGACCGACCTCCAAAGAATTCTCCAAAATCATCTACGGTATCCTTTCCGTGACACTATTCGTCGTTGTTTCCGAGTTCATCGTTTATTCCTATGTGAGCGTCTTCATCACCGGTTTTCTGCTTGCCGGGGTTCCGCTGCTCTCGGCCGCGCTCTTTGCCTACGGTTTCGGAGCCGTGACGGGAAACGCAGCGTGTGGCGTTCTGACTGACCGTTTCGGCCCCTATAAAGTCCTCATCGCAGCCATAGGCGCACAGCTAATCCTGCTCGTAGGTTTGGTTGCATTTGGACACCATGGTGCCCTCACCGTGCTCTTCGCCTTCCTTTGGGGCAACGTCAGCTACATGTATCTGGTGCCGATCCAGCACCGGCTCCTCGGCCTAGCCGGGGATAGGTCGAAGCTGGTCCTGGCAATGAACAGCTCGACTACCTTCGCAGGGATCGCCATCGGCGCTTTTCTCGGCGGCATCCTCGTCGAGATCAGCGGAGTCACATCGCTGGCCGTGGCGTCCATCCTGATTGGTCTCATCGGCGTCGGGCTGGCTGTTGCCTTCATGCGTGATGCAGCGCCTGCGGAAGCTGCGAATGCGGCATGAACGGGATGAAATCGAGCACGATCGACCACCAGGATGCTTGTCGGGTCTGCTTGGTCAAGCGCGGAGCAAGCCGCATACGCCCTTCGTCAGTCTAGACTATGGACATCACCATGCAGCACGTGGTCGATAGCGCTTGTCAGCCATCCATCTGGCTCATGCCAGATGACTCTCGTGCGCCCGCTTCGCTCGCCCTGATTCGCTCTTGCTCACGCGGCATTGCGCTCAGCTTTACCTCACCTGCTAAGTGCAGTTGACCTGCTCCCGCCAAATGAGGCCAGTCTGAACTGGAATTTCCAATTATGATCCCGTGTCGGGACGAGGAGAGCTCCATGAAGCATCGAAGTTCAGCGAGGCCCAAATCGCATTTGTTTTGAAGCAGGCGGAAGACGGTGCGCCGGTGGCCGAAGTCTGCCGCAAGGCCGGGATCAGCGACGCCACCTTCTATGATTGGCGCAAGAAATATGCAGGACTCATGCCGTCCGAGATGAGGCGGCTGCGTCAGCTCGAGGAAGAGAACGCCAAGCTGAAGCGGATCGTCGCCGACCTGTCTTTGGACAAGGCCATGCTGCAGGACGTGCTCTCAAAAAAGCTCTGAGGCCTGGCCGCAAGCGCGAACTTGTCGACAAGTTGCGCAGCGACTGGAAGGTATCGATCGTGCACTGTACGTCTACAAGTCGAAACGCGGCGACCAGGCCGACCTCAAGCATAGGTGTCAATCGGCGTTCGACTGGGGCTCTGACGCATATTCGATGATCGTGATTGTTTTTATGGCGCGCCAATCAGCCTTGCCTGAAGGAGATCGAGCTTAGCGCGCCCGTACATCTGCCGTTTGACCAGCTTGAGCTTGGTGATCTGAGCTTCCACTTGGCCATTGGACCATGGTTGCGTGATTGCCGCGTGCACCGCGCCCTTATCGTTGGCAATGCCATTCGCGAACGAGGCAATGAGGCTCCGCTTGGATTCCTCAATCCAAGGTTCGAGCGGCATCTCAT